>DATBXG010000509.1:0-4287 GCA_036514415.1 Paraburkholderia sp. | reverse complement strand
CTACTGCGCCTGCCACGCGGGGTCTTGCGCGAACGCCGCGAGACTGGCGTGCACAATACCCCACTATTTGACCAGGGAAAGCGGCCTCCCCATGACCGCGGCCGGGCAGAAATTCTTATATAAGACTCCCCGATTGACTTCGCTTTTTACAAGGGTCTTTACCAGCTTGACAGGCAATCAAGGGAACGATCAACAACGCATCCTCGACCCGGTAAAATTGCCCGAAACGCCCCGCAAAGCCTTGCGCAACGGGACTCCGAGGCGAAAACGTTTTCACCGCGCGGCCGCCCGATCAAGGCAAATCAGCTGACTTGCTCGTCAATTAACATCGCGCAACAGCTTTCCACGATATGAAATACCTGCAAGGTAAGGCCCCGGGACGACTCAAAATCAGGCAAAATCCAGGTGTTTCGCCGACTGCGCGCAGCCGGTGGTGTTATCACCCCGTTTTAGAACCCGCCAAGAAGCCGATGAGTACCCAGCAACCCACCATCATCTATACCCTGACCGATGAAGCGCCGCTGCTCGCCACCAGCGCGTTTCTGCCGATCATCCGCACCTTCGCTGCGCCGGCCGGCGTGAACGTCGAGACCAGCGATATTTCCGTGGCGGGCCGTATCCTCGGTGAATTCCCAGAATTCCTGACCGAAGAGCAACGCGTGCCGGACAATCTGGCCGAACTGGGCCGTCTCACGCAGTTGCCGGAAACGAACATCATCAAGCTGCCGAACATCAGCGCATCGGTGCCGCAGCTCGTCGCCGCGATCAAGGAACTCCAGGGCAAGGGCTACAAGGTCCCCGATTTCCCCGAAGATCCGAAGACCGACGAAGACAAGGCCATCCAGAAGCGCTATTCGAAGTGCCTCGGCTCCGCAGTGAACCCGGTGCTGCGCGAAGGCAACTCGGACCGCCGCGCGCCGCTCGCGGTCAAGAACTACGCGAAGAAGCACCCGCACAGCATGGCCGAGTGGAGCATGGCTTCGCGCACCCACGTCGCGCACATGAAGCACGGCGACTTCTACCACGGCGAAAAGTCGATCACGCTCGACCGTGCGCGTGAAGTGCGCATGGAACTCGTGACGAAGAGCGGCGAAACCATCGTCCTCAAGCCGAAGCTCGCGCTCCAGGCTGGCGAGATCGCCGACAGCATGTTCATGAGCAAGAAGCACCTGCTGGCGTTCTACGAAGAGCAGATGGAAGACGCGCGCAAGACCGGCGTCATGCTCTCGCTGCACGTGAAGGCGACCATGATGAAGGTCTCGCACCCCATCGTGTTCGGCCATGCCGTGCGCGTGTTCTACAAGGACGCGTTCGCCAAGCACGCCAGGCTGTTCGAAGAACTCGGCGTGAACGTCAACAACGGCCTCGTCGATCTCTACACGAAGATCGAGAAGCTGCCGGAATCGCAGCGCGAAGAAGTCATCCGCGACATGCACGCGTGCCACGAGCACCGTCCGGCGCTCGCCATGGTCGACTCGGCCAAGGGCATCTCGAACCTGCACGCACCGAACGACGTGATCGTCGACGCTTCGATGCCGGCCATGATCCGCGCAGGCGGCAAGATGTGGGGCGCTGACGGCCGCCCGGCCGACACGAAGTGCCTGATTCCGGAAAGCACGTTCGCGCGCATCTACCAGGAAATCATCAACTTCTGCAAGACCAACGGCGCATTCGACCCGCGCACGATGGGCACGGTGCCGAACGTCGGCCTGATGGCGCAGAAGGCCGAAGAGTACGGTTCGCACGACAAGACCTACGAGATCACTCAAGACGGCACGGCGCGCATCGTCGACAACGCCACCGGCGAAGTGCTCGACGCGCTCACGCAGGAAGTCGAGCAAGGCGACATCTGGCGCATGTGCCTCGTGAAGGACGAGCCGATCCGCGACTGGGTCAAGCTCGCCGTCACGCGCGCGCGCAACTCGGGCACGCCGGCCGTGTTCTGGCTCGACCCGTACCGTCCGCACGAAAACGAGCTGATCAAGAAGGTCGAAGCCTACCTCAAGGACTACGACACGAACGGCCTCGAAATTCAGATCATGTCGCAAGTGCGCGCGATGCGTTACACGCTCGAGCGCGTGATCCGCGGTCTCGACACGATCTCGGTCACGGGCAACATCCTGCGCGACTACCTGACCGACCTGTTCCCGATCATGGAGCTGGGCACGAGCGCGAAGATGCTCTCGATCGTTCCGCTGATGGCCGGCGGCGGCATGTACGAAACGGGCGCGGGCGGTTCGGCGCCGAAGCACGTGCAGCAGCTGGTTCAGGAAGACCACCTGCGCTGGGACTCGCTCGGCGAATTCCTCGCGCTGGCCGTCTCGCTCGAAGACCTCGGCATCAAGACGAACAACGCGAAGGCCAAGCTGCTCGCGAAGACGCTCGACGCCGCCACGGGCAAGCTGCTCGACAACGCGAAGGGTCCGTCGCCGAAGACCGGCGAGCTGGACAACCGCGGCAGCCAGTTCTACCTCGCGATGTACTGGGCGCAGGAACTGGCCGCGCAGAAGGACGACGCGGAACTCGCCGCTCACTTCGCGCCGCTCGCGAAGGCACTGGCCGGGAACGAGCAGACCATCGTGGCCGAACTCGCTGCGGTGCAGGGCAAGCCGGTCGATATCGGCGGCTACTACAAGCCGGACTTCGCGAAGCTTGCTGAAGTCATGCGCCCGAGCAAGACGTTCAACGCGGCGATCGAAGCCGCAACGAAGTAATTGCTGGAACGCTCCCCTGTGCGTTGCGCGGGGGACGTTCCACCAAATGAATCGAGCCTCCCATGGGATGCTCGATTTTTTTTGCCCTGCGTTTTTTGCCCTGCGCTTTTGCCTGGAATCGAGGCGAGCCGCACGGCCCGCCCCGCTTCACGCTCAGTCGTCCAGCAGCGAGAGGTCGCGCACCGCGCCCTTGTCCGCCGACATCACGAGCTTCGCGTAGGCCTTGAGCGCCGCCGACACCTTGCGCGGACGCGCCTTGGCCGGCTTCCAGCCCCTGGCGTTCTGCTCTTCGCGACGGCGCGCGAGTTCTTCGTCGGACACCAGCACGTTGATCGTGCGGTTCGGAATGTCGATGCGGATCTTGTCGCCATCGCGCACGAGGCCGATTGCGCCGCCCGCTGCCGCTTCCGGCGAGCAGTGGCCGATCGAAAGACCCGAGGTGCCGCCCGAGAAGCGGCCATCGGTCAGCAGCGCGCACGCCTTGCCGAGGCCCTTCGACTTGATGTAGCTGGTCGGGTAGAGCATTTCCTGCATGCCGGGGCCGCCGCGCGGGCCTTCGTAGCGCACGATCACGATGTCGCCGGCCTTGACCTTGTCGGCGAGGATGTTTTCCACCGCTTCGTCCTGCGACTCCGTCACATGCGCCGTGCCCTCGAACACGAGGATGCTGTCGTCCACGCCCGCGGTCTTCACCACGCAGCCGTCGAGCGCGATGTTGCCCGTCAGCACGGCAAGGCCGCCTTCCTTCGAGAATGCGTGCTCATACGAGCGGATGCAGCCTTCGGCGCGATCCGAGTCGAGGCTCGGCCAGCGCGTGTTCTGGCTGAACGCGACCTGCGTGGGAACGCCGGCGGGGCCTGCCATGTAGAACGTCTTGACCGCTTCGTCCTGCGTGCGCGTGATGTCCCACTGCTCGAGCGCTTCCTTGAGCGACGGCGCGTGCACGGTGGGCACGTCGGTGTGCAGCTTGCCCGCGCGCTCCAGCTCGCCGAGGATCGCCATGATGCCGCCTGCGCGGTGCACGTCTTCGATGTGGTACTTGTTCGTGTTCGGCGCAACCTTGCACAGCTGCGGCACGACGCGCGAAAGGCGGTCGATGTCGCGCATGCTGAAGTCGATGCCCGCTTCCTGCGCAATGGCCAGCAGGTGCAGGATCGTGTTGGTCGAGCCGCCCATGGCGATATCGAGCGTCATGGCGTTCTCGAACGCCTTGAAGCCCACCGAGCGCGGCAGCACGCGCTCGTCTTCCTGCTCGTAGTACTGGCGGGCCAGCTCGACGATACGGTGGCCGGCGCGCTTGAAGAGCTGCTCGCGGTCGGCCTGCGTGGCGACCACGGTGCCGTTGCCCGGCAGCGAGAGGCCCAGCGCCTCCGTCAGGCAGTTCATCGAGTTGGCTGTGAACATGCCCGAGCACGAGCCGCAGGTCGGGCAGGCGGAGCGCTCGACTTCGGCCACTTCGGCGTCGGAGTACTTGGTGTCGGCGGCGATCACCATGGCGTCGATCAGGTCGAGCTTCTTGACCTCGATGGCCTTCGTAACCGGGTTCGCGAGGCGCGTCTTGCCCGCTTCCATC
>DATBXG010000508.1:0-3477 GCA_036514415.1 Paraburkholderia sp. | reverse complement strand
CGTCATCAAGCCGAGCGAAATGAGCGCGATCCAGACACGCATCGTGACCGAGGCGCTGCATCGCGCGGGCTTGCCTGCGGGCGTCTTCAACATCGTCACGGGGCGCGGCGACACCGTGGGCGCACGCATTGCCGTGCACCCCGATGTCGCGAAGATTTCGTTCACGGGGTCGACAGCGGTGGGCAAGACGATCCTGCGCAGCGCAGCCGAAACGCTCAAGCGCGTGACGCTCGAACTAGGCGGCAAGTCGCCAGTCATCGTGCTCGACGACGCACATTTCGACGAGGCCGTGCCGCTCGCGCTGCAGGCAGGTTTCATGAACAACGGGCAGGCGTGCATTGCGGGCACGCGCATTCTCGTGCCGCAGTCGCGGCAAGCCGACTTCGAAGCGCGCGTCGTGGAAGCCGTGGCGCAGATTCAGGCGGGCGATCCGCGCGACGCGCGCACGAGCGTCGGCCCGATGGTGAGCCAGAAGCAGTGGGAGCGCGTGCAGCGGTATATCCGCATCGGCATGGACGAAGGCGCGCGCGTGATTGCGGGCGGCGCGGGGCGGCCCGAGAGTATCGAGTCAGGCTGGTTCGTGCGCCCCACCGTCTTCAGCGACGTGACGAACGACATGACCATTGCGCGCGAGGAGATCTTCGGGCCGGTGCTTTCGATCATCGCGTATCGCGACACCGAACACGCCATCGAGATCGCCAACGATACGCGCTACGGCCTCCAGGCCTACGTGCTCTCAGCCGATATCGAGCGCGCACGCCGCGTGGCCTCGCAGATCGAAGCGGGCCGCGTGCTCATCAACACGCTCGCGCATGAGCCGGCCGCACCGTTCGGCGGCTTCAAGCAGTCGGGTATCGGGCGCGAGTACGGCACGTTCGGGCTCGAAGCGTTTCTCGAGCCGAAGTCCACGCTGGGCGTGCTGTAGTGCGCCGCTAATCGCGTAAAAGCGCAAACGCCCCGGTTGTGCCGCTAACCGGGGCGTTGAGAAAGCGCCTGCGCGATCTACATCAGAGCGCCATCAGAACGTCTGCCAGTCGTCATCGGACGTCGCCGCAACCGGCTCGCGACGATCCGCCTTTGGCGCAGGCGCAACGGCCGCAGACGGCGCGCGCACGGCCGCAGGCTTCGAAGACACAGCACGCCTGGCCGTTGCTCTCGCAACGACAGGCGCCATCGACGCAACACCCGTAGCGGCCTGGCGCCCAGCCGAACCGATATTGAACACCGAAACGATCTCGCGCAGCGCCGCCGCCTGCGAGGACATCGACTGCGCCGCCGCCGACGCTTCCTCGACGAGCGCCGCGTTCTGCTGCGTGACCTCGTCCATCTGCGTGACGGCCTGGTTGACCTGCTCGATGCCGGTCCGCTGCTCGCCCGATGCCGCCGAAATCTCGTTCATCAGGTCGGCCACGCGTTTGACCGATTGCACGATCTCGCCCATCGTGCGGCCCGCATCGTCCACGAGCGCCGTGCCGTTGTTCACGCGATCGACCGAAACGGTGATGAGCTCCTTGATCTCGCGCGCCGCCGTCGCGCTGCGCTGCGCGAGCGTGCGCACTTCGCCGGCCACGACCGCGAAGCCGCGGCCCTGCTCGCCCGCGCGCGCCGCTTCCACGGCCGCATTGAGCGCAAGAATGTTGGTCTGGAACGCGATGCCTTCGATCACGGAGATGATCTGCGAAACCTGCTCGGAGCTGCTCGCGATCTCGCGCATCGTCTCGACCACGCGGCCCACCACTTCGCCGCCACGCGTCGCCGTCTGCGATGCCTGACCCGCCAGCGTGTTGCCTTGCGTGGCGTTGTCGGCGTTCTGCTTGACGGTCGCCGTGAGCTCTTCCATGCTCGCCGCCGTTTCTTCGAGCGAGGCGGCCTGCTCTTCGGTGCGCTGACTCAGATCGGTGTTGCCCGCCGCGATCTGCGCAGAGGCCGTCGCAATGCCTTCGCTGCCCGAGCGAACGCGGCCCACCAGATCGACGAGCCGCTCGTTCATGTGTCGCAGCGCGCCGAGCAACTGGCTCGCTTCGTCGCTGCCGTGCACCTCGATGCGCGCGGTCAGATCACCACGCGCAACGGTCTCGGCCACTTCCACCGCACGTGCGATCGGACCCGTGATCGAGCGCGTGATAAAGAGCGCGATCGCAGCACCGAATCCAATCGCAACCACGAGCAGGCCAACCGTCCATGCGAACGCGCCCTGGTAAGCCGCCTTCGCGGCGGCGACTTCAGCAGTCGAGCCGTTGTGATTGAGGGTCACGTCCTGGTTGATGAGGTCCAGCAGCGCCTGGAACGTTTTGGCCGACGCGGCCGAAACCGCTGCGCGTGCATCGAGCGAGCCGCCGTCAGCGGTCATGGCGAGGGCATCGATCTTCTTGTCGTCGTCCAGAAACTGCGACCATGCGGTGCCGATCGAATCGTACAGGCGGCGCTCCTCAGCCGAGGTAACGAGCTTCGAATAGCTGTCGAACAGCGTGCCGAACTGGCTGATCATCTGCGCATGCTTGTCGCGCAACGAGGACTTCTCGCTGGCGTCGCTGGTGATCAGCATGCGCAGCGAGATGCGCCGCACATCCTGCGCCTGATTGCGCATGTTGCCGAGGGTCTCGATGCTAGGCAGCCAGTTCGAGGCGATCTCCTGCGTGCCGTCGAAGATGTGCGACGCCTGGATGAGCCCGATCCCGCCAACTGCGCCAAGCAGGAGCAACACGATGGCAAAGCCCGCGCCGAGGCGCGTGCCGATCTTGATTCTTGTGAGGAATGACATGGGAACGCCGTAGTGAGAGGTCATCCCTATTGACGACCACGGCGCCGAAAAATTAAGTCACTGTTGCAAATATAACAGCGCGTAAGGCTGGCACGCGATGTAGCGAACGTTCGGTCTTTTATTAATTATTCAGGATCACGAATTACATTCTCTTGCGTGATGACCTGAATCCAAAATCGCTTCCGCTGCGTCAGCCTTCCTTCAAATATTCGCCACGCACGCCCCCACTTTCGCAATCGCCGCGTCGCGCTGCGCCGAACTCGCACGCGTCGCGCCCGTGAGATACGTCGCGACCAGGATGGGCGCACGACCGGTCGGCCAGACAATGGCGATATCGTTCGCGGTGCCGCGGTCGCCAGTGCCGGTCTTGTCGCCCACGCGCCAGTCCTTCGGCAAGCCCGCGCGCAAGCGCGCGTCGCCGGTCTTGTTGGCGACGAGCCACGCAATGAGCTGCTCGCGCGAAGCCGCAGAAAGACGCTCGCCCAGCAGCAGCGCGCGCATGTTCGCGACCATCGCGGCGGGCGTGGTCGTATCGCGCGAGTCGCCAGGTATCGCTTCGTTGAGCGTCGTCTCATTGCGGTCGAGCCGCGTGAGCGCATCGCCAAGGCCGCGTGCGAAGGCCGTGATCACCGGCGGCCCGCCAATGCTCTCGAGCAGCAGATTGGCCGCGGTGTTATCGCTGCGCGTGAGCGCGGCTTCGCAAAGTTCAGCGATCG
>DATBXG010000507.1:0-2571 GCA_036514415.1 Paraburkholderia sp. | reverse complement strand
CGTCGGCCGGGGCGCTCGCGGCGGCGGCCGGAGCCGATGCAGCGTCGGCCGCAGGTGCCGAAGCCGGTGCCGAAGCGGGAGCCGCGGCCGACGCGTCAGGCGCCGAAGCGGTGGCGGCAGGCGCGGAGGCCGCGGCCGGTGCCGATGCGTCGTCCGCCAGCGCGGCGCCGACGCCGCCGGCCAGCAGCGAGCCGGCCATCAGCAGGGACATCATAAGTTTGCGCATCTCGGTTTCCTCTTGTCTCTCTGGTCTCGTAATTCCGTTACAGCGCGTCGGCGCCGGTCTCGCCGGTGCGGATGCGGATCACTTGTTCGATCGGCGTGACGAAGATCTTGCCGTCGCCGATCTTGCCCGTGCGGGCTGCGCGCTCGAGCGCCTCGATGGCCTGCTCGACGATGTCGTCGGACACGGCGGCTTCGATCTTCACCTTCGGCAGGAAGTCGACGACATACTCCGCGCCGCGGTACAGCTCCGTGTGGCCCTTCTGGCGCCCGAAGCCTTTGACCTCCGTCACCGTGATCCCCGAAACGCCGATCGCCGAGAGGGCTTCGCGCGCTTCATCGAGCTTGAACGGCTTGATGATTGCTGTAATCAGTTTCATGTAGTCCTCGCTGTGGTTGCTTCATCCCTTTGTTTGCTTCTGCTACGGGCGCCTTGCGAGCGGCGCATGATGCTTCGCCGCGTCGCCGGCGCACCGTGAGCCAACCGTCGTTCGGTGCGCGGGGCAGTATTAGCAACACCCGTGCCAACCTGCTGCGCCGCGCTTCGAACACGTATGTGACGGGATTCAATGCAAGCTCGCCCAAAGCCGTGGACAATGCCGGTCCGCGCCTTGTGGGGCGCGGCGCGCAAGGCCCTGGCCGAACGGCCAGCGTGGCGTGTGCGCGGTGGCGGGGCGCCAGGAACGTTGCTACAGTGTTCTCAGGCTTCGCTCCCGCGCGCAGCGGCGCGCGGCGGCTGAAAGTGGCCGGCCAGGCGGTAGGGCGCAGCACGCTGGCTGGTCGTGCGCACCAGTTGCGCGCACGCTTAGGGGCAGCCCCGTGAATTCGCACCAAGATCGATCACGATCCGAATCGGGGCACAGGCAAAACGAAATTTGCACATTTTGTGTGCAGCGAAGGGGAATCGAATGAAGCAACCAAACGACGTATTCAATGATCTGCAGGCACGCGTGAGCGATCTGCTCAAGAACTCGCCGGCGCGCGATGTCGAACGCAATGTGCGTGCAATGTTGTCGCAAGGCTTTTCGAAGCTGGACCTCGTCACGCGCGAGGAATTCGACGCGCAAACGCAGGTGCTCGTGCGCACGCGCCAGCGCCTCGAAGAACTCGAGCGCCGCGTGGCCGAACTCGAACAGAAGCTGCCGGTGACTAGCCAGTCGTCCTGATCATTTCCTTGCGCAGCTTCATGCCCAATGAAGTGCGCAGTCGACTGCAGTCACTGCAGTGGTAACTGCGGCACCACCGCAAGCGATCCGTACGCGAAACGCAATGGAACCGTAAAGGGGCATACGCCTCACCAGCCTGGCGCATGCGCGGCGCGCGTAGTGAGTACCAAACAGGTACGAAGCAGGTACGAAGCGCGCACCGCTCCCTCATGCGCCCTTTCCGGAGAATCCCATGTCGCTTGCCGTGGTGCGCAGCCGCGCGCCGGCTGCTGGCCGCGCGCCCGAAGTCACTGTCGAAGTCCACCTCGCCAACGGGCTGCCGTCGTTCTCCATCGTCGGACTGCCCGACCTCGAAGTGCGCGAAAGCCGCGAGCGCGTGCGCGCCGCGCTCTCGAACTGCGGCTTCGATTTCCCGGTGAGGCGCATAACCGTCAACCTCGCGCCCGCCGATTTGCCCAAGGAGTCGGGTCGCTTCGATCTGCCGATCGCGCTCGGCATTCTCGCGGCGAGTGGCCAGATTCCCGTCGCGGCGCTCGCGCATCGCGAGTTCGCGGGCGAGCTGTCGCTCACCGGCGCCGTGCGGCCGATGCGCGGTGCGTTCGCCATGGCGTGCGGCACGGCGCGCCCGCACGGCGGTTGCGAAGCGGGCCATGACGCGGCGGCAATGTCCAGCGGCAACGCGATCAGCGACAACGAAATCGTTCGGCATCCTGACGCTGAAGCCTACGAATCAACGGCCACCATTGCCTTTGCCTCGCGCGAACGCCATCGCGTGCCCGAGCTTTATCTGCCCGCGCAAAACGCAGCGGAAGCGGCGCTCGTGCCAGGCGTCGCGGTCTATGGCGCAGCGGACTTGCGCTCGCTGTGCGCCCACCTCGCCGGCGAGGACCCCGACGCGCGCCTCGCACCCGTGCACGCGAGCGCCCTCGATGCCGCGGCGGCCGTCATGCCGCCCGACATGGCCGACGTGATCGGCCAGCGCGGCGCGCGCCGGGCGCTCGAAGTCGCGGCGGCAGGCGGGCATCATCTGCTGATGGTGGGACCGCCCGGCGCGGGCAAGTCGATGCTCGCCGCGCGCCTGCCCGGCCTCCTGCCGCCCATGACCGACGACGAAGCGCTGGCTTCCGCGGCCCTGCTCTCCGCCAGCGCGATCGGCTTCACGCCGCAGCAGTGGCGGCAGCGG
>DATBXG010000506.1:0-2023 GCA_036514415.1 Paraburkholderia sp. | reverse complement strand
CAGCACTCGTCCATCAGCGCCTGGTTGATCTGGAATTCGGGCGTGTAGCCTTCGAACGACTCGTCGGCGAAGCGCTCCTTCTGAATGCGCGTGGCGTACACCACATCCGCGCCGCGCAGACCCGCGCGCAGGTCGTGCGTTTGCTCGACGGTGTGGCCGTTGGTCGAGATCTTGTCGACGATGTACGCCGGCATTTCGAGCTGCGGCGGCGAAATGAGCGTGAACTTGATGCCGCGATACAGCGCGAGCAGCTTCACGAGCGAGTGCACCGTGCGGCCGTACTTGAGGTCGCCGACGAGCGCGATATGTGCGCCGTCGACGATCTTGCCGAGGCGCGAGAACTCGCGCTGGATCGTGTAGAGGTCGAGCAGCGCCTGGCTCGGGTGCTCGCCGGGACCGTCGCCGCCATTGATCACGGGGATGTTCACGGCGCGCGCGAATTCGGCCACCGAGCCTTGATCAGGATGCCGAATCACCATTGCATCCACGTAGCCGGCCATCACGCGGCTCGTGTCGTAGATCGATTCGCCCTTGGCCATCGAGGAGAACGTGAAGCCGGTCGTGTCGCACACCGAACCGCCCAGGCGGCAGAACGCGGCGCCGAAGCTCACGCGCGTGCGCGTGCTGGCCTCGAAGAACAGGTTGCCGAGCACCGCGCCTTCGAGCACGCGCGAGATTTTCCGGCGGCGCGCGATGGGCTGCATGATGTCGGCCACGCGGAACAGGGCTTCGACGGAGTCGCGCGAAAACTGGTCCACGGAAAGCAGCTGCGGCTTGCCCTCGAACTGCATCTGGCTGGCGAGCGAGCGCGAATCTACGCTTTGCGTATAGTCTTCGCGTGGCTCGCCGTTGCCGACGATTTCCGGCATGGCGCGCGATTCCTGCGACTCCTCGGGCAGCAGCCACGTGTCGAGCGCGCGACGCGACACGCCGATGCGGCTCGCGAATGCGTCGCGGGTCATGTTCAGACGCCGCATGGCGTCACGGAGGAAGGCTTGTTGCGGAACGCTCATGCTGGCACCCGTGATTTCTGGTTGATGTACGCGGTGCGTATATTAGTTCGGTGGCGCGAGAAGTCAAGTTCTTTTGTCAGAAGAGGGCCTGCCGCAGGTGCGGAGGCGCCGTTGCGCGAGGCGCGACAAGGGCTGCGGCAACGCCACGCAGCCAACGACGGATGTGGGTGTGACGGATCGTTTCGCCTGTGCGGGAATGGCTTTATCGCCCGCAAGACCGCGCGACGAGGCTCGCTCGGCACATTAGGTCCGAGGCGGCGCGCGCCATGCGGGCTTTAAATGCGGGCTTTAAATTGGGATGAGGCTTTTTGCGACGCCACGATAATCGGCGCTTTGATTTTTTCCAGGCCGGCGCGTGCCGGCCATCCCAGCCGAAGATGTCTGCTCTGTCTCCGCTATTCCGCTCCCGGCGTGCGTCTGTGCAAGGCGTGCGCGCCACAGGGGGCCGCTCATGAAATTGCCATGGTCCAGTTCCGCCGACGATCTGACGAAGGGCGATGTCCGCTTCGTCACGCACGGCGCGGCGCGCCGTGCCGCGATCGCGTTGGCGTGCGCGGCGGCCGTGCTCGCGCTCGCCGGCGGCGTCGCGATCGGTCATTTCGCGCGGCCGCCGGTCATTTCCGGCCCCGCTGGGGCGAACCAGCATCATTACGTCGTCGGCGAAATCGGGCGCATGGACGCGTCGATTGCCTTGCTCGAACCGCGCATCGGACGTCTCGCGGCGGAACTCGCGCAATTGCGGCAGTTCGACCAGCGGCTGCGCGCGCAGTCGGTGCGCGGCGCCACGCCTTCGGCCGCGCCTGCGCGCTCGGGCGATGAAGGCGACGCGGATAACGACGGGGACGGCGAGGGCGGCCCCGCGCTCGCGCCGCACCGCTGCGTGGAGGCATCGGCTGCGCGGTCGAACGCGAGCACCGTCAACGGCGAACTCGACTGCCTGGCCGCGACGCTTTCCGCTCTCGAGCAGGCCACTGCCGGGCACGCGGCCGCGTGGGACGCGTTTCCGGGCC
>DATBXG010000505.1:0-2568 GCA_036514415.1 Paraburkholderia sp. | reverse complement strand
GCCGAACAGCACGACGGGAAAGTCGTTCGGCGCGATCGTCTCGGTGAGGAGCATCGTGGCGCCCGTTTCCCAAAGCAGGCAGTCGGGCGCTTCCACGCCCGCTTCAGGCTCGGATAGCATCGCCGGATCGGCTACAGTGCCTTCGCCCTCCGGGGTCCCGTTCCGCGAGGAGCGGAATGATACGCTACGCACGGTCGACGCGCCTGCCGCGAGCCGGCGCGCGAGCGTGGCGAGCCAACCGAGATCGGCCACGTCGAGCCGCTCGAACGCGAGCACCACGGCGCCGCCGCAGCACTGGCCGAGGCTCGGCCCGAGCGCGAGGCGCTCGAGACGCCGCGCGTGCGGCGTGCGCATGCCGTCGCGCAGCACCTGGCGCGCGATCTCGATGGCCTTCCATTCGAGGTGGCCGCCGCCTATCGTGTGGCGGGCCGCTTCGCGCGTGACGATCATCTTCGTGCCGGCCTCGCGCGGCGCCGATCCTTCGACGCGCGCGACGGTGACCAGCACGGCGGCGTCGCCGTGCGCGAGCAGTTGCTGCAGATCGGAAAGCCAGGCTTGCATCTGGCGGTTCTCCCTACGGGGCGGCACGTCGTTGCCTGTGCCGCCGGTTAATCTTCGTGGCCTCGCGCGGGTTTGCGCTTCGCGGTTGGAGTGTGCGTAGCGCTGACAGGTTCGCGCGCCTGGTCCATCTTTGCGCTGCTCGCCCGGAGCGCGTCGATCGCATCGAGAATCGCTTCGGGCGTCGCGGGCGCGCGCAGCGGCGCGGCCTCGTGCGCTTCGGGCACCGCCGCGCCCACGGCGTCGCGAATCGCGAGGAACACCGAGAACGGCAAAAGCAGCGGCGGCTCGCCCACGGCCTTCGAGCGAAACACGGTTGGCTCCACGTTGTCGTTGCCGCCGCTGCGATAGAGCCGCACGTTGAACGCCTCCGGCGTGTCGCTCACCGCCGGAATCTTGTACGTGGACGGCGCATGCGTCATGAGCCGCCCGTCGCCATTCCACCAGAGCTCTTCGGTCGTGAGCCAGCCCATCCCCTGAATGAAGCCGCCTTCCACCTGGCCGAGATCGATGGCCGGGTTGATCGACTGGCCGGCGTCGTGCAGCACGTCGGCGCGCACGAGCTTCCATTCGCCCGTGAGCGTGTCGACGACGACTTCGGACACCGCCGCGCCATAGGCGAAGTAGTAGAACGGATGGCCGGTGAGCGTACGCGCGTCCCAGTGCACTTTGGGCGTGGCGTAGAAGCCGTCGGACCACAGTTGCACGCGCTTCATATACGCGATTTCGACGAATTCGCCAAAGGCAATGGCGCGGCCATTCGCGCGCACGAAGCCGTCTTCGAACGTCACCGCTTCGGGCGTGCCGCCGTATTGCGCGGCAGCGAGTGCGGCGAGGCGCGCGCGGATGGCAAGCGCGGCGTCTTCGGCCGCACGGCCGTTGAGGTCGCTGCCCGTGGAGGCCGCCGTGGCCGAAGTATTGGCGACCTTCGAGGTATCGGCGGCGCTCACGCGCACGCGTGCGAGCGGCAATCCGAGCGTGCCCGCCACGACCTGCGCGACCTTGGTGTTGAGCCCCTGGCCCATTTCCGTGCCGCCGTGGTTCACGAGCGCCGAACCATCGCGGTACACATGCACGAGCGCGCCCGCCTGGTTCAGGTGCGGGACATTGAACGAGATGCCGAACTTGACCGGCGTGAGCGCAATGCCGCGCTTGAGCACGGGGCTCGCGCGGTTGTACGCGGCGATCGTCGCGCG
Source organism: Paraburkholderia sp. (assembly GCA_036514415.1). Lineage (GTDB taxonomy): Bacteria > Pseudomonadota > Gammaproteobacteria > Burkholderiales > Burkholderiaceae > Paraburkholderia. Next base: position 814 of record DATBXG010000505.1, on the reverse strand, counting down.
GCGCTCGCGATAGCGGCTCGAAGCGAGCAGCTCGTCGGTGAGCGGCGCGAGCACGTTGTCCTCCACGCGCTGGCCGTACGGCGTGATGTCGCGCTCGCCAATGCCGTAGTAGTTCGCTCGCCGCACGTCGAGCGGATCGCGCCCGAGCGCCTTCGCGATCTCGTCGAGCATCACTTCCATCACGAGTGCGCCTTGCGGGCCGCCGAAGCCGCGAAATGCGGTATTCGACTGCGTGTTCGTCTTGCAGCAGAGCGCGACGATTTCGACGTCCGAAAGATAGTAGGCATTGTCGACGTGGCAGACGGCGCGCGTGGCGACCGCGCCCGAAAGATCGGCGGAATAGCCCGCGCGCAGCGCGATCTCCACGCGCGCGCCGAGGAGCCGTCCTGCGTCGTCGTAGCCCGCTTGGTACGTGTAGCGCGCATCGTGGCGCTTGCCGGTGATCATGAAGTCGTCGTCGCGATCCGCGCGCAGTTTCACCGGGCGCTGCAGCTTGTGCGCCGCGAGCGCGGCGACGCATGCGAACAGCGCCGACTGCGATTCCTTGCCGCCGAAGCCGCCGCCCATGCGCCGGCATTCGCAGCTCACGCGATGTGCGGGCCAGCCGAGCAGATGCGCGATGACCTGCTGCATCTCGCTCGGATGCTGCGTCGAGCTGTGGACGAGCATGCCCGTTTGCTCCTGCGGCAGCGCGTAGGCAATCTGGCCTTCGAGATAGAACTGTTCCTGGCCGCCCAGACGGATATGGCCGGTGTCTTGGCACGCGGCCGCGGCGATGTGCGCGGCCGGCTCGCCGCGCTTCAGGTGCATCGGC
>DATBXG010000504.1:0-8862 GCA_036514415.1 Paraburkholderia sp. | reverse complement strand
CGCGCGCCGCCAGCCGTGCGGTTGCGCGTCACTCTGCCGAGGCCCGCGACCACGGCCATCAGTTCGTCGCGCGGCGCGGTCATGGTGGTGGCGAGCAGGCTCGTGGTGCCGTAGCGGGCATGCGTGCGCGCGATGGTTTCGATCGCGTCGCCGGCTTCCATGACGTCGGCGCCGCCGCCGCCGTGCACGTGCAGGTCGATGAAGCCCGGCAGGATGTAGGGCGCGTCGTTCTTCGCCGGATCGGTGGCCTCGCCCGTGATCGCGGTGATGCGTCCGTTCTCGAACGACAGCGTGCCGTGGATCCAGCCTTCAGGGGTGAGTATGTTTCCGCTCAGCATGAGATTTTTCCGATGAGGTGCATCAAAGCGCGGTAGGACGTTTCGGTGACGTGCGTGAAAGAGGTTGCGACGGCGTTCCGTTCCTGCGGGCGGCGCTCACTGGCGCAGCTCCGCAACGAAGTCGTAATAGCCGTCGCGGCAATAGGTGTCGGTCAGCTCGATCGCGCGCTGATCGGCGGAAAAGCCCACGCGCGTGATGACGAGCAGCGCCGCGCGCGCCTCGACGCCCATCAGCGCGGCGATCTCGCCCGTCGCGTTGACCGCTCGAAAGTGTTGCAGGGCGCGCACCACGGGCACGCGGCGCTGCTCCAGATACGCGTAGAGCGAGCCGTCGATGGCTTCCGGGTCCGGCACGATCGAGACGGGCAGCGCAGTATGCTCGACGGCCATGACGATGCCGTCGGCGCGGCGCAGCCGGCGCAGGCTCGCGACCGAGGCGACCGGCGAGAGCCCGAGTTGCACGATCTCCTCGCGGCGCGCGGGGCGCACTTCGCGCTCGAGCCACACCGAGTCGGGCGTGAAGCCGCGCTGCTCCATCTTCTTCGTGAAGCCGGTGAGGCGTGAAAGCGGGTCCTCCACGCGCGGCGTGATGAAGCTGCCCGCGCCGCGCGCGCGCCGGATCAGCCCCTGCTCCACGAGCAGCTCGATCGCCTTGCGTGCCGTGATGCGCGACACGCCGATGGCATCCGAAAGCGTACGCTCCGAGGGCAGCGCCTCGCCGGCCGACCAGACGCCGCAATGAATGGCCGTGGCAAGGTTGCGCGCCAGCTGCAGATAGAGCGGCGTCACATTGCGCGCATCGGGCATCAGGGCAGACCAACGGGTTTCCATGGACTTGGCGCCAACGGTTGGACAAATCGTGGGGGGCCGGACGGGCACGCAATGTGGCGATGCAGTTTGGTCCGGTGCGAAAGCGAGCCCATTATATAACCACAATAAGACCAGTCAACACATGCCGGGGCGTGGCGCGCCACCACAAAATACCTATAACAATCAACAATCTAAACGAGAACACAAGGCTCAGCGCGCGGCCAATCTAGCATCGGGATTTACCCTGGAAATGCATTCTCGGGCTCTACAGTGGGACCAGATTGGCATCATGCAGGGCGTTTCGGATAGCCCAGCATAGTACCGGCATAGAACCAACGGCATGGCTTGGGCGGGAAAGATAGCGCGCGCAATAAAAAAACGCCGCGGCTCTCGCCACGGCGTTCGGGTCCCGCCAGGGCTTCCCGCATCGATTCGACGCAGGCCGCCGCTACTCGACCGTTCCTTAGAACGACGGAACCATCGAGCCCTTGAATTCGCTCTTGATGAACTGGCGCACGTCTTCCGACTGGTAGGCGGCGACCAGCTTCTTCACCCACGGCTTGTCCTTGTCCTGGCTACGCACCACGATCACGTTCGCGTACGGGCTGCGGATGTCTTCGAGCGCGATCGCGTCCTTCGTCGGCTGCAGGCCGGCGGCGAGCGCGTAGTTCGTGTTGATGACGGCGGCGTCGACGTCGGCGAGCGAGCGCGGCAGTTGCGCGGCGTCCAGCTCGACGAACTTGATCTTCTTCGGGTTCTCGGCGACGTCGAGCGGCGTGGCGTTGCTGCCGTTCACGCCAGCGCCCGGGCGCAGCTTGATCACGCCCTTGGACTGCAGGAGCAGGAACGCGCGGTTCTCGTTCGACGGGTCGTTCGGCACCGCGACCTTCGCGCCTTGCGGCAGGTCGTTCAGCGACTTGAGCTTCTTCGAGTACACGCCGATCGGCGAGATGTACGTGAGGCCGACGCTCTGGATCTTGTAGCCGCGCTGCTTGACCTGGCTGTCGAGGTAGGGCTGGTGCTGGAAGCTGTTGGCGTCGAGGTCGCCGGCGTCGAGCGCGGCGTTCGGCTGCACGTAATCGTTGAATTCGACGACCTTGACGTTCAGGCCTTCGCGCTTCGCGACCTTCTGGACGACGGCCCAGACCTTGGCGTCCGGACCCGAAACGGTGCCGACCTTGATGACCTGGTCGTCGGCGTGGGCGCCGAAGCTGACTGCGAGCGTGGTGGCGGCTACGCCGGCGAGGAGTGCTTTAATCAGATTTCTGCGTTGCATGGAGGTGATGGCTTTGTTGTTGCTCCGGTTCCGCGGCGTTGTGCGCCGTCTGCCGGACGATATAAATCGTCTCATATGGAACCAGCGCCGCGAAATAAAGAATTCGCATACTGGTATGCCGGCGGGGCACTGAAGCGCCCGCGGCGCCGGGTTTTGCTTCAGTCGGGGTTCGAGCCGAGGAGGATCTTCAGGTCGTGCAGCCAGGGCGTGACGCCCTGGCCGTCGCGCGCGAAGAGACGCAGCTTGCCAGTCGTGTCGAACACGTAGCTCGCGGCGGTGTGGTCCATCGTGTAGCTGTCGGGCGTGTTGCCGGGCACCTTCGCGTAGTACACGCGGAAGTCCTTCGCCACCTGCTTGAGTTGCGCTTCGTCGGCGGGACGCAGCCCGATGAAGGTCGGATTGAACGCGGCCACGTACTGGCCGAGGATCTGCGCGGTGTCGCGCTCGGGATCGACGGTGACGAACAGCACCTGCACACGCTTCGCCGCATCGGGCCCCAGTTGCTGGAGCGCCTGCGAAAGCTCGGCCATGGTGGTCGGGCAAACATCGGGGCAATGCGTGTAGCCGAAGAACAGCACGACCGCCTTGCCCTGGAAGTCGGCGAGCGTGCGCGTCTTGCCGTTCGTGTCGGGCAGCGAGAAGTCTTTGCCGAACTGTGTGTTGCCGGTGATGTCGAGGTTCGAGAACGACGGCGGCTGCTGGCCGCAGCCTTCCAGAACCAGCGCGCCCCCGATCGCGCCTGCAACGGCAAGCGCGACGAGCGCGGCACGCGCCGCGCGCGCGAACGTTGAGCGGGCCATATCGTTACGCCCCGATGAGCGCATGCACGTAATGGTCGACGAGCAGCGCCACGAACAGCAACGAGAGGTAAACGATCGAATAGCGGAAAGTCTTGCGTGCGAGCGCGTCGGAGTACTCGAGATAGATCTTCCACGCGTAGGCGAGGAACACCGCGCCGAGCAGCACGGCCGCAGCGAGATACAGCACGCCGCTCATGCCCGAGATGTACGGCATCAGCGTGACCGCGAACAGGATCACGGTGTAGAGCAGGATATGCAGGCGCGTGTACTTCTCGCCATGCGTGTTGGGCAGCATCGGCAGGCCGGCGTTTTCGTAGTCCTTGCGGCGGTAGAGCGCGAGCGACCAGAAGTGCGGCGGCGTCCACACGAAGATGATGAGCACGAGAATCCAGGCGTCGCCGGGCACGTGGCCCGTCACGGCAGCCCAGCCGAGCGCCGGCGGCATGGCGCCCGAGGCGCCGCCGATCACGATGTTCTGCGGCGTGGCGGGTTTGAGCAGCAGCGTGTAGATGATCGCGTAGCCAACGAAGGTCGCGACGGTCAGCCACATCGTGAGCGGATTGGTGAACGTGTACAGCACCCACATGCCGAGGCCACCGATCACCGCGGAGAAGATCAGGATCTGTATGCTCGTGATCTCGCCGCGCGCCGAAGGACGCCAGGCAGTGCGACGCATGCGCGCATCCACCTTTTGCTCGACCAGACAGTTGATCGCGAAAGCCGCGCCAGCCGTGAGCCAGATGCCGACGGTGCCGCCGATCAGCTGTTTCCAGGGCACCATGCCCGGCACGGCGAGGAACATGCCGATGACGGCGCAGAACACGGCCAGTTGCGTGACGCGCGGCTTGGTAAGCGCGAGATATTGGGAAATCCGGCTACCGGGCGTCTGGGATAGGGTTGTACTTTCCATAGGGCGGGATCACACCGCAGCGGTGTCGCGCGCAGGGAGAACGGCGCGGCCGGGGCGGCTACAAGCAATTCGAAAGTTTAGCACGACGACCAAAAGCAGCAGGATCGCCGCGCCACCGTTGTGTGCCACTGCCACGGGCAGCGGCCACTGCAGCACGATGTTGGAAAGCCCTGTCAAAAACTGGATAAAGATCACGATCATGATCCAGTTTGCCGGGCGTCGCAGCGAGGCATAGCGTCGCAACTTGAGGGCGAACCATACCAGATAAGCGATCACGACGAACGCGAACGTACGGTGCGTCCAGTGGATCGCAACGAGCGCGTCCTGCGTGATCACGTCGCCGTTGCCGTCCATGCCGAGCGCGCGCCAGAGGTGGAAGCCGTGATGGAAATCCATCGGCGGAATCCACGCGCCGTTGCAGGTCGGGAAGTCGGTGCAGGCGAGCACCGCGTAGTTCGTGCTCACCCAACCGCCCAGCGCGATCTGCGCGACGAGCAGCACGAGTGCCGCCAGCGCGGCCACGCGCCAGCGCCCCGCGTCGGGCTCGAACGCCGGCAGCGGCGTCATGCGCGCGGCGAGCCACGCGAGCGCGCCGAGCAGCGTGAGGCCCAACAACAGGTGCGTCGTGACGATGATGGGCTGCAGCTTCATCGTCACCGTCCACGCGCCGAATACGCCCTGCACGAGGATCAGCCCGAGCAACGCGGTGGGCCACCACGGCGACACATGCAGCGGCAGGCGCTTGATGCGCGCGCGCCAGGCGATCGCCATCTGCGCAATGATCAGGACACCGATCGCCATGGCGAAGTAGCGGTGGATCATCTCGATCCACGCCTTCGTCATGCTCACCGGGCCGCTCGGCATGGCGAGATGGGCTGCGGCAATTTGCGCATGTGCGATGAACGGCGACGACGTGCCATAGCACCCTGGCCAGTCAGGGCAGCCAAGACCCGAATCGGTGAGGCGCGTGAAGCCGCCGAACATCACGAGGTCGAGCGTCATGAACGTCGTGAGCCACACGAGCTTGCGAAACTTGTCGTCGTCGGCCTTCACCCAGACCCACGAGAGCGGCAGCAACGCGATGCACAGGCCAATCAGGGCCAGCTCCAGGATAAACATCTCTCTTACTCGTTTCTGTCAAATTCGCGCTGCGCACCTTAACCGATGCGGGACCACTTGAGGAGTTTAGTGACGTCTTGTTTGATTTTCGACGGATCGGCATTTGCGGGGAACCGCATCATCAGATTGCCGTTCGGATCGACCAGGTAAATGTGATCGGTGTCTTTCGTCGCATCCGTGGCGGGCAGCCACGCTGCAACCGCGACCGGATCGGCGCGCAGCACGCGCGTGTCCGCGTAGGCGCCCTGCACTTTCGCCGGCACGCTCGCGTCGTCGGTGCGCAACCAGACCGTGACGACGCGCTCGCGCTCCGGACCCTGCGTCGCGCGCACCTGGCGCATGAAATAGAGCTTCGTGGCGCAAGCCTCGTTGCAGGCGCCGCCGTCCACCGAGATCATCAGCCAGCGCCCGCGCAGCGAGGCGAGCGGCACGTCATGACCGTCGTCGCCCGTCACCATGAGCGCGTCCGGAATGGGCCGCTGCGGCTCGATGAGCGCGCCGTAGCTCGTCGTGCCGCCCTTCGGCTTGATCACGTAGTACGTGAAGTACGAAAGCACGATGGGCGCGCCGCAGATCAGCACGATGAGAAGAAGTGTCCAACGGCCGCGCCGCCGCGAGCCTTTCGGGCCACGGGTGGCATGCGGGCCGGCGGGCTGCGCGACCTGGGGGGAACGGGGGGATTGCGTCGACACTCTCGTGGAACCTCACATCTGTCGCTTTCGGTCGTCCATCTTGCTGCATGCGCAGCGCCGATGTCCGGGTCACGTCTGGATGAAATTGATTCGTCCGACAAATCATCAGGCGTCCTTCGCGCTGCGCCCTTCGCTGCCGCCTTCGTTTTCCCTGCCGGGATCATCGGCGCGCGGCGTTGCTCCGCCTTCGCTGCGCGCTTTTGTCGCAGCTTTACGGGCCGCAAAAAGACCAAAACCGAGCGCCGCGAGGGCCATGCCCCACCATTGGAGCATGTAGCCGTAGTTGCGCTCGACGTCGGTATCCGGCACGGGCCAGTCGCGCACGAGCCCGTCCTTGAAGGCCGGCACGAAGCCGGTTTGCTGGATCACGAACGATTGCAGCGGCAACCCGGTTTCCGCTGCGTAGGAAGCGACGCCGAGATTCTGCCGTATCTTCTGATGCGCTGCAGAGCCGCCCGCACCGAGTTCGAACGCGCGCGAGGCGTCCGCGCGCGCGATGCCCACCACTTCAACCGGTCCCGGCGGCGTGACGTACGGCGCGATCGCGGCGCGGTCCGCGATGTTGCGCGGCAGCCAGCCGCGATTGACGAGCACGTAGCCGCCGCCTTCGAGTTCAAGCGGCATGACGACATAAAAGCCGGGCTGGTCGTTATACGGACGATTGTCGAGATACACCTCGCGCCCGGGCAGAAATGTGCCCTTCGCGCGCACACGGTGGAACTCGATATCCTTCAGCGCGAGCGGCGTTGCACCGACTGGTTGCGGCGTGGACGACTCGTACTGCGTGATCTGCGCCTGCAGCGCCTCCTTCTGATGCGCGCGATCGCGCTGCCAGAAGCCGAGCCGGATCGTCACGGCCATCACGATCAAGATGAGCAGCGTGGGGACGAGCCGGATTTTCATTGGGCACGACCGATGCGGGAGATACCGGTGATCGAACCCCGCGCCACGCAGCGTGGTGCGATAATGAGACAGACGTTTTCAGGCATGCCAAATTCCGTGAACTTCATGCACATACTCGTCCCCGTCGCGTTCGCGCTGATCATCGCGAGCATGATCTCCGCGCTCTACTTCATGATGCACGACCGGGGCCGCACCAAGCGGATGGTCTGGTCGCTCGCCACACGCGTGGGCCTTTCCATTTCGCTCTTTCTCTTCATCCTGTTCGCGCACTGGATGGGCTGGATCCAGTCCACCGGGATTCCTTACGGCCGCTGAGCGCAGCGGTAAAACGCCCTCTATCGCGTAAAACACAAGGCGCCGCGCCGACGAGGTCGGGCGGCGCCTTGCTTCATTCCCCTCTCTGATTCCCGTTTCACGCGCCGCGGCATACGCGGCGCGCGATGCGTCACAGCCAGTACACGACGACGTAGAGGCCGAGCCACACCACGTCGACGAAGTGCCAGTACCACGCCGCGCCTTCGAAGGCGAAGTGATGGTCGGCGGTGAAGTGGCCGCGAATGAGCCGGATCATCACGACGGTCAGCATCGTGCCGCCCAGGAACACGTGGAAGCCGTGAAAGCCCGTGAGCAGGAAGAACGTCGAGCCATAGATGCCCGAAGCAAGCGTGAGGTTGAGTTCGCCATACGCGTGGATGTACTCGAACGCTTGCAGGAAAAGGAAGCACACGCCCAGCACGATCGTCGCGGCGAGCCAGGCGATGGCCTTCGTGCGATGGTTGTCGCGCAGCGCGTGGTGCGAGACGGTGAGCGTCGCGCCTGACGAAAGCAGCAGCGCCGTGTTGATGGTCGGTACGGGCCACGGTGTCATCGAGCGGAAGTGCGAGACCAGTGCCGCGGGGCCGGTGTTCGGCCACACCGCGGAGAAGTCCGGCCAGATCAGCCTGTAGTCGAGGCTGCCGAGCTGATGCAGCGCGATCGCGCGCGCATAGAAGAGCGCGCCAAAGAACGCGCCGAAGAACATCACCTCGGAGAAGATGAACCAGCTCATGCTCCAGCGGTACGACACGTCGACGCGCTTGCCGTACATGCCGCCTTCGGACTCGGCGATGGCGTCGCCGAACCAGTGCCAGAGCGTGAAGAGCAGCCATAGCAGGCCGACGACCACGCCGATCGGCCCCCACGACTCGCCGTTGATCCACGACGCGAGCGACGCGAGCATGATCAAAAGACCAATGGACGCGCTGATCGGATGCCGCGACGGGTGCGGTACGAAGTAGTACGGGCTATCGTTTTGGCCGCTCATGCCTGTTTCTCCAGTTTCCATTTGCTCCGGACGCCGCCGGCTGCATTGACCCGAGTGTGTCCTCGTTATTCACTGCTTCGCGCGCGACGCTGCGCGCACCAGGCCCTGCTCATCCCACCACCGCGTGCACGATCAACAGCAGCACGACGATGAACAGCACCGCGCCGACGATCCCCGCGATGATCAACTGCACGGGATGCAGGTTCGCGGCGTCGTCTTCGAGGTCGGCGCGCTTGCGCACGCCGAGGAAGGACCACGCCACCGCCTTCACCACTTGCAGGATGCCGCCCTTCTTCTTCGGCCCTGCGCCGCCGCCTTCGTCGCTCATGCGCCTTTCGCCTCCTGGCATCGTTGACCTCGGCGCCGAAGCCTCATGCGCCTGCCGACTGTTTCGGCGGCGGCGGCACGGCCGGCTTGTTCAGCTCGAAGAACGTGTACGAAAGCGTGATCGTCTTCACGTCCTTCGGCAGCTTCGGGTCGATCACGAACACCACCGGCATGCGCTTCGTCTCGTTCGCCTTCAAGGTTTGCTGCGTGAAACAGAAGCACTCGATCTTGCGGAAGTACTCGGTTGCCTGCTTCGGCGCGTAGCTCGGAATGGCCTGCGCGTCGATCGTGCGTCCTTCGTTGTTCGAAATGTCGTACATCACCGTCATGACTTCGCCCGGGTGCACGTCGAGGCTCGTCTGCTCCGGCTTGAAGCGGAGCAGC
>DATBXG010000503.1:0-5701 GCA_036514415.1 Paraburkholderia sp. | reverse complement strand
CGAACGGGTTGATGAGCCCGAGGCCGACCATGGCGCCCCCGCGCAGCGCGAGCGCGGCGGCATCCACGCCCACGCGCGGGTTCTTGAAGGTGCCCCTCACGTAGAGCGGCGAGCGCAGCGTGAAAACGCGCAAGCCCTTGGTGTGCGGATGGACCTTCATGTCCAGCGACTCGTCGCGCAGGTCGATCGGGCCGTCGATGTTGATCACGGCGTCGTCGGTGTCGAGCGCGAACACGCGCGGATCGAGCACGCCGTTGGTGGCGACGAAATGGGCGGCCGCGCAGTTGATGTTTACGTCGCGCGTGCCGAACAGCTTCTCGTAGACCACGTTCGCCACGTTCAGGCCCGCCGCCTCCATGAGCAGGCGGCTGATCGCGCCCTGCGTGACGAGCAGCTTCACCTCGCCATTCGACGTCGCAGCGAGCGCCGCCGGCGAGTTGCCGCTGGCCGACAGAGACGCATCGCCGTTGATCTCGCCGAGCGCCGACTGCATCGACTTGAAGTTCGGGAACAGCTCCTTGAGCTTCAGATGGCGCACCTCGAGCGTGCCTCGCGCCTTGAGCGGCGTGCTGCCAGCATCGAGCGAGGCGCGCGTGCCGAGCGTGCCGCCCGCCACGCCGAACTGCAGCGGATCGAGCACGAGCACGCCGTTCGTCATCGTGACGTGCGCGTAGAGGTCCTGAACAGGCAGGCTGCCCTGCTTGACGATGTGCCGCCCCGTGAACCTGACGTCGGCGTCGATGGCGCTCCAGCGATCGGTGCGGAACGGTTCGACGGGAATCAAGCGGTCGGCCGGCTGCGTGAGCGTGTCGCCGCGCTTCATCTTGCTCGCCTTGCTGTCCGCGCCGATGATCGGCGCGAGGTCCGAGAACTGCAGCAGATTCGAGACCAGTTCACCCGAGAGCAGCGGCCGCGGCGCGCGCTGCTGATAAACGACGGTGCCGTTCAGGTCGCTGCCGCCCACGCGGCCCGTGAAGTTCTCATAGCGGAACACGCTCGCGCCGCGCTGGAAATTGCCGACGAAGCGGCCTTCGGTGGCATAGGGCGGCGTTTCGGGCAGTGTCACGCCGGTGAGGTTGTAGAGATGCGCCATGCTTTGCCCCTGCAGCCACATCCGCAGATCCACGGCGGCCAGATGCATGGGGTCGGTGAGCGTGCCGACGAGCGCGACATGCATGTCGCCCGCGCGCACGTCGGCCTGGATCGGGAACGGGCGTCTCGCGTCCTGCAGCGCGAGCACGCCGCCGAGCTTGCCATCGCCCGAGAGCGGCGTTTTGTTGTACGTTCCCTTGATCGTCCAGCCGATCGCGTAAAACGGCTGTTCGACGGGGAGCTGGGTGGCGCCGCTGGCGCCAGATGCAACGCCGGCAGCGCTCGCGGAGAGCGCCTGCGAACCGGCAGGCGCACCTGGTGAGGCACTTGCGGCGCCGGTCGCGCCCATGACACTCGCCGGGACCGCCGCACTCGTCGCAGAGGCTGCGCTCGCCGCGCTGGCAGCCGCCGCCTCCGAGGCCTGCTCCTTGCGCACCTGCTGCGTGAGCCGGTTCGCACCCGCGCGCCCGATCACCTGCGCGGAGCCCTGGCGCGACGCCGCTTCCTGCTCCTCCATCACCTTGCCGATCGGGATGCCCTGGACGAGCAGGCTCACCGCGATTTTCACGTCGGTTTTCGTCTGCTGGTCGTTCACAGCGATATTGCCGGACGAGAATGTGATGTCGTGAAGATCGAGACGCCACGTCGAAGGTCCGCTCGAGGCGGGCAGCTTGAAGGTCCAGTTGTTGCGCCCGTCGGCAAGGCGCTCGACGTCGATGGCCGGATTCACCAGTTCGATCGCCGGAATCACGATGTCGTGCGCAATCAGCGGCAGAACGGCCACCTCGAAGTCGATCTCGTCGAGCGTGGCGAAATGCGGGGACTTCGTCCAGTCGGGATTGGCGATCTCGATCTGCGTGGCGGAAAAGCGCGGCCAGGGCACCCAGGCGCGCCAGCCCGTTTCGCCGGGCGGCCTTTGCCAGCCCACCTTGATATCGCCTTCGATCGCGAACGGCCGCCCAATGGCCTCGCTCACCTTCTCGTTCACGTAGGGCCTGGCGTGGTTCCAGTCGAACGTCAAGATGAAGACGGCGAGCACGGCGATCAGCACGACGACAACCGCGACGAGCCATGCGATGATCCTGGCGAGCGCGCGGCCGAGGCTGAAGGCTTTGGGCTGCGGTGATGTCATGCGTACTCCACGTTATGCGTTGTTGTTTCGCCTGCCATGCTGCAATACCGCAAGAGCAGTCAGCGTGCCCGGTTGCCGCGCCCTGACGGCCTCGCGTGGCGTGCATGCGGGCTTTGTTTGCAATCTTTCGATGCTCAAACACCATCATTTTCCCCCACCCCACGCCGAAGGCGCGGCGCTCGTCGAGGCGCACCAGGTTGCCCGGCGCGATGCGCAACGCGGCCAGTGGCTGCTGCATCCCACCGATTTCGCGCTGCACGCAGGCGAGCGCGCCGTGCTGACCGGACCGTCCGGCTCGGGCAAGAGCGTGTTCCTGCGCGCGCTTGCGCTGCTCGACCCGCTCGACGGCGGCGAGCTGCGCTGGCATGGCGAACCCGTCACGCGCGCGCGCATTGTCCACTATCGGCGGCATATCGCCTACCTGCGGCAGCGGCCTGCGCTGCTCGATGGCAGCGTCGAGGACAACCTGCGCTACCCGTACACGCTCGCGGCCTACCGCGACGAGCGATTCGACGCCGCGCGCGCCAGTGCGCTCTTCGCCGCCGCCGGCCGCGGCAGCGATTTCCTCGCGCGCAACACCTCCGAGCTTTCGGGCGGCGAAGCGCAAATCGTCGCGCTCGTGCGCGTGCTTCAGCTCGATCCCGAGGCGCTCCTGCTAGACGAACCGACCGCCTCGCTCGACCCCGAGTCGGCACGTGCCGTCGAGGCGCTGGTGGCCGGCTGGTTCGATCAGGCGCGCTCCGCGCGCGCCACGGTCTGGGTCTCGCACGATCCCGCCCAGGCGTCGCGCGTGGGCGCGCGGCATCTGACGATGCGCGCCGGCGTGCTCGAAGAACCCGCCGCGCGTGCGGCACTCGTCCAGGGAGCCGCGCAATGAGCCCCGGTGTGCTGCAGAACCTCGGCATCGGCGATGTTGCCATCGCGGCGCTGCTCGTGTTCGTCAACGGAGCGGTCTCCGTGCTGCTCAAGCTCGACCTCGAGCGCAAGCTGGCGTGGGCGGCCGTGCGCACCGTCGTGCAACTGCTCGCGATCGGCTATGTGCTCGGCTGGGTGTTCGCGTTCAACCGCTGGTATGTCGTGCTGCCCCTCATGGCGCTGATGACGCTGATCGCGGGCGTCGCGGGAGCGCAGCGCGGCGCGCGCACCTACGGCGGCCAACGCGCCGACAGCATCGTTTCTATCTGGGTGAGCGCATGGCTCGTGGCGGCGGTCGGGCTGTTCGTCGTGATCCGCATCCGGCCGTGGTACGAGCCGCAATATGCGATTCCGATCCTCGGCATGATTCTCGGCAACACGCTGACGGGCGTGTCGCTCGGCGTGGAGCGCATGATGCAGGAGCTGACCGCGCGGCGCGACCGGGTCGAGAGCGCGCTCGCGCTGGGGGCGACGCGTTGGGAAGCCGCGCAGGCGAGCGCCCGCGAGGCGGTGCGCGCCGGCATGATCCCGACGCTCAACCAGATGGCCGTGGTCGGCGTGGTGAGCCTGCCCGGCATGATGACGGGGCAGGTGCTGGCGGGGCAATCGCCGCTGCAGGCGGTGCGCTACCAGATCGTGATCATGTTCCTGATCGCGGCTTCGTCGGCGCTCGGCACGGTGGGCGCGGTGCTGCTTGCGTACCGGCGGCTGTTCTCGCCGGAGCATCACTTTCTCGTTGCGCGGCTCGTCGAGCGCCGGGCACGCGGGTAAGCGCCTGAGGCGGCGCTACGCGCGGCGCGCTGCCCGTTGCACACCCCGCGCGCTTGCGCTAACGCTGCGCCGAGATCGTGATCTGCGTGCCGTCGCTGAGCGTGAGCGTCTTCGCGGTGCCGTTGGTCGGCATGGTGAGGTGCGCGACCTCACTATGCGCCACCACAGCGGGGCACGTCAGCTGTGCGCCGTTGCTCGACACCGACTGCGTGCCGTGCGGCGCCTGGGCGCGGAAGCTCACCTGCACCGTAGCCGTGCCGTTGCTCGCCACGATCGGAGCGAGACGCAGCTGGGTCTGCCGGACCATCGCGCCGTTCGCGTCGAGCGGCAGCGTGGCGTAGTCCGGGCAGCCTTGCGGCGTTGCGACCGCACCGCCCGGCGGCGTGGTCCGCCAGGTGAAGTCGTCGGTGTCGCCGGAGCGCAGCGTGCGTGTCTCCTGGGCGTTGCCGAACTGCTTGGATGCGACCCGCACGGTGTAGCGGATCGGCCCGTCGGTTGCGGCCTTCGAGGTGACCGTGATCGGCGTGGCCGCGAACGCGGGCAGCGCGACCGCGCACGAAACGGCAATGACGAACTGGACGAGCGCCGCGCGGCGGCGGCGAGTATGGCGGGAGCTGCGGCAAGGCATGCGTCACCTCCTGGCGGGAACGGCCGAGCCCGCGAGCGATGGCGGCGTACACAACGATCGCGGCAAGCCGCAATGGCCAGTACGACGCTCCGCTCTCGTGCGGCGGATGATCTGTTACCAGTCTAGCGCGCGGCGCGATGCCTTGCGCCGAGCGCATGCATCGAACGGACCAGGTTTTATCCTGCTTGTCATCGTGCGCGATTTGCTTGCCGCCCGATGACGCTTGCCCATGCGCCGGGCTTCGCCCGATTTGCTCCCGTTATGCACCCGTTGCGCATACGCGGCGCCCAACACCCGCCCGGCACCCGCTTGCCGGTCGCGCGCAAGCTGCGTCCCACTCCGCGAGAAGCGCCACGGCGCGCACCGCCCCGCTACTTGCCGCCCGTTTCGAGGCTGAGCGTCAACTCCGCGGTCAACCGTTGTCGCACGCGGCCGTAAGCCGCCCAGGGATCGGCGTGCTCGATCTGGGCGAAACGCGCATCGATCGTCGCGAGCGTCCATTGCGCGCCGCCCGTCGTCGCGTCGAGCTCGTCCCAGTCGATCGGCACGGAAACGCCCATGCCTGGCCGCGCCCGTACGCCATACGCGAGCGCCGTGCTCGCGCCGCGCGCATTGCGCAGGTAGTCCACGAAAATCTTCTTCTTGCGGTGCTCCGGGCCCATGCTGGCCGTGATCTGCGTGGGCCACACAGAGGCCAGATGCTGCGCGGCCGCACGCGCGAACGCCTTCGCGTCGTCCCAGCCCGCCTCCGGCGTGAGCGGCACGACGATGTGCAGCCCCTTGCCGCCACTCGTCTTGCAGAACGACTCGAGCCCGAGTTCCGCGAGCAAGGCGCGCGTGCGCTGCGCCGCCTCGATCATCCGGTCCCAGCCGAGCGCGGGATCGGGGTCGAGGTCGAACACGAGCCGGTCGGGCCGCTCGATGTCGCCGACGCTGGCGTTCCAGGTGTGCAGCTCGATGACGTCCATCTGCGCGGCGCTTACCAGCGCCCTCCCCGTATCGATCGTGAGCAGCGGCGGATGGCCCGGGTCGAGCCCTTCGTGTTCGGTGAGCTCAGGCAGCGGCGCGCGGCCGCGGTGGCGCTGGAAGAACAGCTCGCCGCCAAGGCCCCGCGGCGCGCGCACGAGCGACACGGGGCGCTCGCGCAGATGCGGCAGGATCCA
>DATBXG010000502.1:0-8424 GCA_036514415.1 Paraburkholderia sp. | reverse complement strand
GCTCGGCCCGCGAGCCGGGACTCGGCGGCTTCGAGATCAAGCTGTGGGACGACGCCGGCGGCAGCGGCAGCCCGACCGGACAGATGACCTACGACATGTTCAACATGCCGCTGTCCAATTCGCTGCAAGGCACGATCGATCCGGTTACCGGTCTCAACGCGTGCCCGATTTCGACATCGACTGACGGCCTCGTCGGCATGGTCCCGACCTGCCCGAAATACGAGTCGGACGGCAAGACGATTTCCCCGCTCGTCGGCCAGGCCATCGTCGCCAACCTGATGCCGGGCAGGTACGGCGTTATCGCGACGCCGGCCGCGGACCGGATCGCGCGAGGCGAGGAGTGGCTGCAGACGAACACGCTGGACGGACAGAAGGCCCACGACTCGTTCATCAAGATCGGCGGCCCGGCATACTTCCAGGAATTCGGCCCAGCGGGCTTCCACGTGTCGATCGGGTTCGCGAACCCGAAGATCATCAACGCGCGGCTGCCTTTGCTGTGCGCCACCTCGACCTGCAACAACGGGCTCAAGGGCCGGGTGACGAACCTGCACTACAGCCGTCCGCCTGATGAGCACCTGTACGGCAGCCAGTCGCGCAAGCCGTTGAGCTTCACGCAGTGCTACGTGAGCGTGGGCGATCCGGATGGCGAAGACTACGCGTTCACCAAGTGCAACGCGGACGGCACGTTCAGCTTCACGGGCCTGCCTGCCGGCATTACCCGGATTACCGTGTTCGACCAGTGGAACGACCAGATCGTCGACGGGCTCGCGTCGGCCGTGACGCTCGGAGGCGGCGTGGTGACGGACGCCGGCGATATCGCGGTGCTTCAGTGGCAGACGAATCTCTATACGCGGACGTTCCTCGACACGACCGGCAACGGCGTGGGAGATCCGAGCAAGCCCGGCCTCGCGCTATTGTCGACCAACATTCGTTTCCGCGACGGCAGCTATTCGGATTTCAATGTCACGGACGCGAACGGCTACGCGTCGTTCAACGAAGAGTTCCCGTTGTTCAACTGGTATGTCGTCGATACCGACCTGACCCGTTTCAAGCAGACGGGCGTGCACGTCGTCTATGACGCTGGCGGTCCGCCCGACGGCACGCCGGGTGGCGGCACGTCGACCATCGCCGCTAACTACGCCAACACGAAGGAAGCGATCCATCTGCCCACGAACCTGCACGTGCCGGGCGCGCAGTACTGCAACGACGCGGACTGCACCGACCGCACGGGCTCGAACTCGACCGGCCGCGTCGATCCGCCGTGGGTGACCACGATGGGCTGGCAGGGCTTCTCGGGCCAGAGCTCGTTCATCGAGTTCGGCAAGACGCCCTTCGCGGCGAATGAGAACGGCGGCATCCACGGCGAAGTCGTCTATGCCTCCACGCGTCCGTTTGACGATCCCACGTTGCTGATTCACACAAAGTGGACGCCCGACGTGCCTAACGTCACGGTGAACCTGTACCAGGAAGGCGTCGCGGCGGACGGCTCGACGAGCCTGAAGCTCGTCGACACGACGAAGACCGCGAGCTGGGACGACTGGTCCCAGGGCTTCCGTTCGGACGGCGTGCCGAACATGAACTGCCCGGGCCAGAGCACCAGCGATCCGTACTTCTACACGCTGCAGAACACCACAAACTGGCTCGACCCGCAGAAGCGTGCGCTGCCGAACAATTCGCAGTTCAAGTGCTATGACGGCATGCACGTGTTCAACCAGGTGCAGCCGGCGCCGTACGACGGGATGTACCAGTTCCCGAGCGTGACGGGCCGCAACCCGAGTTCCGGCTTGCCGACCGGCACCAACTGCACGATCTGCAGCGCGAATCCCACGAAGGACGGCACGCAGATGCTGCCCCCCGGCAAGTACGTGGTCGAGATCATCGTGCCGCCGGGCTACGAACTGGTGAAGGAGGAGGACAAGAACATCCTGATCGGCGATAACTACATCGCACCGGTCACGCAGCAGTTTGGCGGCATCGGCGATATCTTCATCCTGCCCGACCAGGCCGCGATGAACTCGACTTACAACCGGAACAACGCGCAGAACATGACCTCGGATCTCGGCTCGACCCCGCACGCCGAAGGCGACACCGGCAGCGTCGAACGCTTCTGGCCGTGTGTTGGCGAACTGCGGATCGTGCCGGACTACATCAGCCTGTTCCCGGGCTCGCAGGAAGTCTCGCCGTTCGCGGGGGCTTCGAGGAATCTGTGCGACCGCAAGGAGGTGGAGCTCACCGACCAGAGCTCAGTGCTGGCGAAGTTCTGGATCTTCAGCTCGACGCACGTTGCCGCGCACTACACCGGCTTCATGCTGGATGACTTCTCGTCCGAGTTCGACCCATATTCGCCGCAGTTCGGTGAAAAGTTCGCAGTGCCGAACGTGCCTGTGTCGTTCAAGGACTTCGCGGGCAACGAAATCTCGCGCACCTATTCGGACCAGTGGGGCATCTTCAACGGGCTGACCTACTCGACGTGGCAAGTCAACCCGCCGAACCCGACGGGCTACGCGCCGACGATGATGGTCGCCTGCATGAACGACCCGTACGTGCCCGACCCGGCGCACCCGGGCCAGACCATCAAGGACCCGCTCTTTAACCCGGCATACAGCCAGTTCTGCTACGAGATTCCGTTCATGCCCGGACAGACGCAGTACATGGATACGCCGGTGGTGCCAGTCCAGGCCTTCGCGGACGGGTATAACCAGGTCGACTGCGCCTATCCGGACGGCACGCCGGGAATTGCCGCCGTGACGGGCGACGCGATTGCCGGCAATACGTCCGCGGGCAGCAACGGCGGCGCGGGCCCGTGGGTCAGCGCACCCTTGAAGACGCTGACGATCACGTCGGTCGGCACGCTACAGGTACCGAACCACGCGTACACGGGGCCGAGTGCCACTGCCGCGCCGTTCAACCAGAAGTTCATCACGCGCAACTACGGTTTCGGCCAGCAACGGGGTCTCGTGACGATCGCGGGCATCCCGGCGCTGGTGACATCGTGGAGCGACGCGAAGATCACGGTGGTGGTGCCGCCTCTGCCTGGTTCCTTATTGCTGCCCGGTACCGCATCGGCCTGCACGATCCAGCAGCGCGGGGTGGCGACGCCCACCCAGTGCGGCGAGCTCGTCGTCACCGCGGCCAGCGGCAAGCGCTCGATCGACGCGGTCACGGTGACGGTCGGCGGCAAGGCGCCGACCTACGTGGGCGGCGAGAACACGGCGGGCAATGCGATCCAGACCGCGATCGACCATGCCACCGCGGGCGACATGATCGTCGTCGGCCCGGGCACCTACAAGGAGATGCTGCTCATGTGGAAGCCGGTGCGGCTGCAAGGCGTGGGTGCAACGGCCGTGACAGTCGACGCGAACCCGCATCCGTCGGGCAAGCTCGACCCGTGGCGCAGGCAGGTAGGGTGCCTGTTCGGCGATGCGCTGAACGGCGGGCTGATCTCGGCGAGCAATCCGTACGATCCGAGCGGTGCGTACAGTTGCCTCGGCTCGATGCAGCGCAAGATCGACGGCATCCCGTTCGAGCCGACCGCCGGCTGGGATTTCAACCTCAACGGCAACCTCGCGGAGACGCTGATCGAGCCGACGCTGATGGGCGCGTACGAAGGCGCGGCGATCACCGTGCTCGGCAAGGGCGTGAAGGACGTGCTCGTGGGCGGTGTGCTGACACAGGACCAGAACTGCGTGGCGAACGGCATCTGCACGCCGCTCACCAACAGTGCCGCGGACTGCACTGCCTATCCGAGCAACTTCCTGTGCAACCCGTCGCGCATCGACGGCATGTCGTTCACCAACAGCTCGCAAGGCGGCGGCGGCATCTTCCTGCATGGCTGGAACCACTACACGGAGGTGTCGAACAACCGCGTCTTCTCCAATGCGGGAACGCTCACGGGCGGCATCATCGTCGGCCAGGTCGAAGTGCCCGACGGCAGCATCGCGGCGGATAACGTGACCCAGCTGGCGTACCAGTACAACGTCCACGTGAACGTGCACAACAACCAGGTCACGTCGAACGCTTCGTACGGCGACGAAATCAACTCGACCACGCCGTCTTCGGCCGGAGGGGTGACGTTCTGCTCGGGCGCCGACTACTACAAGTTCAACTACAACTGGGTATGCGGCAACATCAGCAGCGGCGATGGCGGCGGTGTCGCGCATTTCGGCTTCAGCTACAACGGCGACCTGTCGCACAACTGGATCCTGTTCAATCAGAGCAACAACCCGACGCTGCCGACGTACGGCGGCGGGCTGATCGTTCAGGGCGTGCCGCCCGACGGCACCTTCTGCGAGAACGCGACCACGGACGTCGACTGCGCGCCGCAACTGTCGGACGGCGCGGGCCCGGGCATCACGATCGACGGCAACCTGATCGTCGGCAACACGGCGGAAAGCGGCAAGGGCGGCGGCCTGCGTCTGCAGAACGTCAACGGCACCGACGTGCAACGGAGTCCGAACGACAGCTCCAGGTGGTATCGCGTGAAGGTAACCAACAACATCATCGCGAACAACGTGGCGGGTTGGGCTGGTGGTGGCGTGTCGCTGCAGGATGCGGTGGCCGTAAGCTTCATCAACAACACGGTCATCTCCAATGACACGACCGCGACGGCCGGCGTGCTGTTCAACACGTCTGCCGCGACCCAGGCCAACGTCGGGCCGCCGAACTGCACGAGTTCAGGTTCGGAAACGACCTGCCCGCCGACCACGACGTCGCAGTACGAGCCGGCCGGCCTCGAGACCGCGCGCCATACGCAGAACCTGGTGGCGGCATTCACCGTCCCGACCGTGACGTGTCCGGCAGGCAGCCCGAGCTGCACGACGTTCTCGAACCCGGTGCTGACGAATGACCTGTTCTGGCAGAACCGCACGTTCTACATCACGGTGGGAGGACTGGATCCGGGCATCGCGGGGCTGCAGAACGTGGTCACGCTGAATCCGACGCTGAATCAGGCCGGGCACGCAACGGGCTACTGCGATCCGAAGGCGGTCTACTGGGACATCGGCGCGTTCGGCGATACCGGAGCCGCCAACCATGGGTCTGGTCTGACGATGAACCCGCGGTACTCGATCCTGACCGACGCTGGCGACTATCCGAACGCGAACAACAGCGGATCGAATCCGGGTGTCGTGCATCAGTACTGCAACGGCTCTCGCATGCCGCCAGAGGCGGGTGGCATCGGCATCACGGTGCCCCCGGGCATTGCGGACACGGTCCTGCCGAATCCGTTGTTCAGCCTGCTGCCGTCGGCGACGCCGGACGAAGGCAACAACTGGATCAACATGTTCTACGGTCCGCTGTCGCTGTTCAACGAGGCGAGCACGGGCACGCAACTCAACGTGCTGCTCGGCAACTACACGATCCCGGGGACCTCGCCGGCGATCAACCATGCCACGGGGGCGGGTGCGCCGACTCACGACATCTTCGGCACGCCGCGGCCGCAGCTGGGTGGCTACGACATCGGCGCGGTTGAGTTCATCCGGCCCGGCCTGTTCGGGCAGCCGTACCCGCTCGCGCTGGGCGTGAACAATCCGCTGACGCTGCTCGGATTGCTGCAGGGGATCGTGCCGAACGTGCTGGCGACACCGGCGGGTGCGAAGACGCTGGGAGCCTTGCCATGAGCAAGCGTGGCCATAGGACGCCGCGGGCAGTGCTGATCGCCGGCAGTGTCTGCCTCGCCGCGGCCGTGCTTCAGCCGGCCGCGGGCGAGGAAAGTGCGAGCGCGGCGCACAAGCCGGCGGGAGCGGCGGTGAAGCAGTCGCCGTACTCGCCGGCGAACCTGCCGCAGCGCGCGAGGGGCTATTACGAGCTGGCGCAGGGCATCGACAACCTGAGCGTGCGCCGCACGGCTTCGGGCAACCTGATCCGCTTCAGCTATCGCGTGACGGATCCGGTGGCGGCGCGGCCGCTCGGCGAGAAGACCGCGACGGCCGTGATGTTCGGGCGCACGAGCCACGCGTTGCTCGAAATCCCGGTAATGGACAAGGTCGGCGCGTTGCGCCAGAGCGGTCCGCTGGAAACCGGTCAGGAGTACTGGATGGTGTTTTCGAACAAGGGTGGAGTGATCAAGGCCGGGGAGCGCGTCGACGTTTTCGTGGGGACGTTCCACGTCGACGGGCTGATAGTCCAATGACCGCGCAACCGTTTTTCGTGCGCAGATAAAGAGGAGATGACTCATGAACCGCTTTCTTTCGCTGGCAATCCAGACGGCGTCGGTGGTGACGCTTCTGGCGAGCGCTCCGGCAGTGCTTGCGGGGTCTTCTGCGGCAAGCGCGCAGACCGCGGGAGCGGCGCATATGAGCGCGGCGCAGATCGTCGACCGGAACGTAGCCGCGCGCGGCGGCCTGCAGGCGTGGCACGCGGTCAACACGATGACGATGTCGGGGCAGCTCGAGGCGGGCGGCACGAAGAACACCAAACTTCCCTTCACGATGACGCTCAAGCGCCCGCGCAAGAGCCGTATCGAGATCCGCTTCAACGACCAGACGGCATTCCAGGTCTACGATGGCGCGCAAGGCTGGAAGGTCAGGCCGTTCCTCGGCCGCAATGAAGTGGAGCCCTACACGCCCGCGGAGGCCAAGGCCGCCGCATCGTGGGCCGAACTGGATGGCCCGCTCATGGACTATGCGGCGAAGGGCACGAGAATCGACGTGCTCGGCATGGAAATGGTCGAAGGCCACCGCGCCTGGGTGCTGAAGCTGACGATGAAAGACAACACGTCGCGCCGCGTATGGGTCGATGCGTCCAGCTTTCTTGAAGTGAAGGTCGATGGCGACCCGCGCAAGCTCGACGGCAAGATGCACAACGTCGCGATCTTCTATCGCGACTACCGCAAGGAGGGCGGCCTCGTCATGCCGCATACGCTCGAGACGACTGTCGTCGGCGCGAGAGGCACACACAAGCTGATCATCGAAAAGGTCACGCTGAATTCGCAGGCGGACGACAGCCTCTTTGCCAAGCCGCAGATCTCCGTGGCGAAAGTGACGCACCCGGCGCCGGTCGCCGGCGTGAACCCGGTCCTGAGCCCGCACCCGACTGCGAGTGCGAGCCCAGGCGCAAGTGCCAATGCAAGTGCGAACGCCGGCGCGCGCCCGAGCCCACGCCAGAGCGCAAGCCACTAGCCGCCGGGTGCCCCGATGAGGTTGACGGCCATGAAACCAGTCGCAGTATGGGTGCTCGCCAGTTGCCTCGCGGCCGTCGTTTTCGCGAGCGAGCAGATGCCCACGCAGGATCTGAGCGCGGATCAGATCGTCGAGAAGAACGTCGAAGCGAGAGGCGGTCTCGACGCCTGGCGCAAGGTCCAGACCATGATCTGGTCCGGCCACGTGGATAGCGCCAATGCCCCTGCGCCGGATCTGCCGTTCGTCCTCGCCATGAAGCGCCCGAACAAGACACGCTTCGAGGTCACCGTGTTCAACCAGAAGTCCGTGCGCGTATTCGACGGCAAACAAGGCTGGAAACTGGGCCCGAACGGCATGGGCAGCGCCACGCCGCGGCCGTACTCGATGGATGAGGTGACGTCCGCGCGTGACGAGCAGGTAATCGACGGGCTCCTGATCGACCATGCAGCGAAGGGTGTCAGCGTCGCGCTCGAGGGTAAGGATCAGGTGGGCGGGCGCGACGCGTATCGCCTTGCCGCAAGGCTGCCTTCCGGCGTGATCCGCCATGTGTGGATCGACGCTCAAACGTTTCTCGACGTGCAGGTCGATCACCAGGTGCGTACACCGCTTGGGCAGACGGTCGTCGTGGAGGTGAACTACAGCGACTTCAGGAGCGTCGAGGGGCTGCAAATACCGCTCGAGATCGAGAGCGGGGCAGTGGCGTCCGACAAAAAGGACAAGCTGACGATAGACAAGGTGTCGCTCAACCCGGCGCTGGACGATGGAATCTTTACGAGACCCGCGCCGCCGCAGATGCACCGCAAATCGATTTCGATCGACGTCGATGCCTCGCCGGCGCTGCCTGCCGTCGGACATCCGTCGCCCTGACCATGAATCGCGCGGCAAGCGGGCCGGGAGGCCGCACACGGGCACCATCGCTGGCGGCGCGATGGCTTGCTTCATGCGCGTTGCTCGCCGCGCTGATCCTGCCTGTGCGCGAGGCGCGTTGCGCGCCTGCCGCCCCGCCGGTCGCGGCGGCGAGCGCGGGCAAGGCGCTCTATCAGCAGGGCGTACTGAGTTCGGGCGAACCGCTCGAGGCGATGCACGACGGGGGCGTGCGCCTGCAAGGTGCAGCCGCGGCCTGTATGAACTGTCATCGCCCCAGTGGCCTCGGCTCCAGGGAAGGTAACAGCAGCATCCCGCCAATCGCCTGGCGCTACCTCGTCGAGCCGCGCGTACAAAATCCGGAAGATGCCGACTTGCCGTACGTGCCCGGGATGCGCGCCGAACGTGAACCGTACACGGAGGCGACGGTCGCGCGAGCCAT
>DATBXG010000501.1:0-2605 GCA_036514415.1 Paraburkholderia sp. | reverse complement strand
CTTCGCGGACGTGAAGTCGCTCGCGAACCAGCATCTCGTCGATCTGTGGGATCACGCGTTCCTCGTGTTCGAGGGCGATACGCAGGTGCGCGGCTTCCTCGAAACGCTGCCGGGCCACAAGACGGTCGTGATCGACCGCATCCCGACCGTGGAGAATCTCGCGGCCATCGCGTTCGACATCCTCGCAAACGTGTACGACGCGCACTATGGCGTGAATCTGCGCCTGCACAAGCTGCGCCTGTACGAGACGCCGAACTGCTGGGCCGAAGTCACGCGCGACTGACGCGCGCAAGGTCCGCCGGACCCGCCTGACCCTCGCTCCAACGCCCCGCGCAAGGCGGGGTTTTCCGTGCCGGCCGGCAGACTTTTGTCGCGGTATGATCGTGCCGGCAAGGCCTTGCGCATCCCCGCGCGCGGCCCGACAAACACATAACGGAGCGAGACCTGCCGGCTGCCGCGTCGCCGGGCGCAAGCGCCCGGGCGTCCCGCGCGCGCCCCGCAGCCTCGCCGGGAGCACGGCGATGAGCACCTTCACCAATCCCCTCAAGGAACGCCTCAAGGAGGCGGAGCCGCTGTACGGCCTATGGCTTTCCATGGGCAGCGAGACCGCCGCCGAAGCGCTTGCGCACGCCGGCTTCGACTGGCTGCTGATCGACATGGAGCACACGCCCAACGACAGCGCCGACACCATCGCGCAACTGCGCGCCATTGCCGCCGCGCATCTGCCCACCGAGCCCGTGGTGCGCCTGCCCGACAGCGAGCCCTGGCTCGTGAAGCATGTGCTCGATGCGGGCGCGCGCACGGTGATGTTCCCCAACGTGGCCTCGGCCGAAGAGGCGGCGCGCGCGGTGAGCCTCACGCAGTACCCCGATGCGCGTACGCCCAACGGCCAGCGCGGCGTGGCGGGCGTGGTGCGCGCGGCGGCTTATGGCATGCGGCGCGACTACCTTCAGGGCGCGAACGCGCAGATCGCGACGATCGTGCAGATCGAGTCAGCGGCGGCGCTCGCCGAAGTCGAGAAGATCGCTGTGGTGCCGGGCGTCGATTGCCTGTTCGTCGGCCCGGCCGACCTGGCGGCGAGTCTTGGCCATCTCGGCGACTCGAAGCATCCGGACGTGCTTGCCGCCATGCGGCGCATCGTGGCGGCCGCGCGCGAGGCGGGCGTGGCGTCGGGCATTTTCGCGATGGATGCCGCCGCCGCGAGGCAGTATCGCGAAATGGGGTTCAGCTTCATCGCGCTTGCCGCCGACGTGATCTGGCTCGTCCGCGCGACACGCCAGGCGCTCCAGGAGGCGAGATCATGAAGCGGCGCAAAGCGCTTTTGGTACGAACGCTCGCGTGCGTGATACGCGCGGCCGCTGTTGGCTGCTTCGCGGGCGCGGCGCTCTGCATGAGCGGCGTGGCCGCCGCAGCCGATGCTGGCAGCGCCGCTTCAGGTGCCAAGCCAGGTGCCAGGCCAGGTGCCACCCCAGGGGCCGTCGCTGGCGCGGAGTCCGATCCGCAAACCGCCAACGCCGTGGCCGACTACAACGCCGGCAATCTGGGCGCGGCGCGCTCGGAATTCAAGGCGGCGGCCGAGCGCGGCAACCGGCTGGCGGAGTTCAACTACGCGATGATGCTCGTGAACGGCGAAGGCGGCGCCGCCGACGTGGGCGAGGGCCGCAAGTGGCTGCGCAAGGCGGCCGACGCGAACATGTCGCATGCGCAGTACGTGTACGGCAAGATGTACGACGACGGCGATTTCGTCGAGCGCGACCCCGTGCAGGCGCACCAGTGGTTCCTGAAGGCCGCGAAGCAGGGCCACGTGCAGGCCGAGCTTGCGCTCGCGAACCAGTACCTGGACGGGCGCGGCACCACGCGCGACAACAAGCAGGCGTTCTACTGGTACAAGAAGGCCGCCGAGGGCGGCGACATGACGGCGCAATACGTGACCGGCTCGTTCTACGAGCGTGGCGGCGACGGCGTGCCGAAGAACCTGAACGTCGCGCGCGCGTACTATGCGGCGGCGGCGGCGCAGGGTGATCCCGTGGCGCGGCTCAAATACCAGCAGTTGAGCGCGCAGCTGATGAAGTCGGCGCCTGCGCAGTAAGCCAGGCAGCCGCAGAAACGAAAACGCGCCGGACAATCCCGGCGCGTTTTCGTTGGCGCATCGTCAAAGCGGGCGTAGTCGCCGCCCGCTGCACCCTTAGCTCTGCATCAAGCGCTTCTGGCGCCCCACGCTCATGATGAGCCCGATCGCCACGCCGAGCGTGGTGAGCGCCGTGCCGCCATAGCTCATGAACGGCAGCGGCACGCCCACCACGGGCAGAATGCCGCTCACCATGCCGATATTGACGAACGCGTAGGTGAAGAACGCCATCGTGAGCGAGCCGGCCAGTAATCGCCCGAAAAGCGTTGCGCCGTTCGCGGCGATATAAAGCCCGCGCGCAATGAGGCACATATAGAGCGTGAGCAGCACGAGACCGCCCGCCATGCCGAACTCTTCCGAAAACACAGCGAAGATGAAGTCGGTGTGCTTTTCGGGGATGAACTCCAGATGCGACTGCGTGCCCTTGAGCCAGCCCTTGCCGAGCGGGCCGCCCGAGCCGATCGCGATCACGGCCTG
>DATBXG010000500.1:0-3736 GCA_036514415.1 Paraburkholderia sp. | reverse complement strand
TCGCGTCGGTGCAGGCCGCCGCGCCCGACATGAGCAGCGCGCCGACCAGCAGCGAGTGCAGGCCAGGGCGTTTGATGCGCTTGCTGCGCTTAGCGCGAGGCATGGTGAACCTGCAAATCGGCATAGTCGTCGTGTTCGCTGTCCAGCTCGCCCACGCTTCAGACGTACGCGAAGATCGCGAGAATGACCGAGGTCTCGCCCGGCGTGAGGGTAGGCGGGTAGAAGAATGAAATCAGGAGCACGTAGACGAGATAGTCGAACAGCGCGCCGAGAAAATCGTCATCGACCTTCTTGCGCAGGCGCCGGTAGAACACGATGCCGCGCAGCTGGAAGAACAGGATGATGAGCGCGCCGATCAGGCCGTACTCGAACACGATGCCGAGCCACGTAATGTCCGCGAGGAAGAAGAAGTGGTGGAAGTAGTCGATCAGGTTGTCCTTGCTGGTCGAGCTGATCGTGCCCACGCCGAAGAGCCAGCGCATCGGCTCGCTGCCGAGAAACTTCGTGGCGAGCAGGATGGTGATGCGGCGCGTGTCGAAACCCGTGTTCGCATCGGTGCTGAAGGTGGTCGCGAGGTAGCCCGCCGAAAACAGGGCGGCGAGCGCGAACGGCGACGCGAGCAGCAGCGCGAGGCGCGTGCGCGGCCGCGACCACACGAAGGTGTTGATGACGAACACGCCCGCAATGCCGATGACCATGGCGCGCGTCTTGACGATCAGCAGCGTGACCGCGAACGCGACCACGGCCCCGAACAGGTAGCCCGCATGCCGCTCGAAATACGCGCGCCGGTAGCAGAAGAACAGCAGGATGAGCGGGAAGTACATCGACATGCGGATGCGATGGCCGCGGTTGTCGCTGCTGAAAAACGGCGACTGGCCGATCACATATGACTCCTGATACCAGTCGGACGGCACCACGGCCCAGAGCACGATCAGCACCGCGAGGATGATGACGCCCAGCACGACGAAGCTGCGCTCCAGTTCGCCGAGCGTGGGCTTGAGCGCGAGGAGCAACGCGAGGAACGAGAAGAAGTAGAGGATGGGCAGCAGCTTGACCTGCGCCGTGATGCCCGTAAAAAAGCCCTCGTGGAAATAGAACACGGCGGCGAAGCTCGGCACCAGCAGGAGCCACGCGAAGCTGATGAGGATTTGCCGCGTCATGGGAAAGCGCGGCTCGCCGCCCAGGCGCAGAACGCCAGGCAGCGAGATCACGGGCAGCGCTTTGGAGAGCGCCCAGAGCGGCACGAGCACGCTCAGGTAGTGGAACGTCTGGCCGAATAGCGGCAAAAGCGCGAGCAGCCACCACGTAACCCGCCACCTGGCTGGCCGGCTCGCTCGAAAAGACAGGGGCAAGCCCGGTGGTCGTCGTGGCGGTTTCCATCGCGTGTGATTCGTTTGGAGCGCCTCGGCAATCTATCGGCAATCCTTCGGGAGTCCATCGGGAATCCCTCAGGAAGCCGGACGGCGGCCTGGGCTCGCTGCGTAAGCTCAGTAAGTCGTGGGGTTGTTCGAGATCGTGTAGTCGAAGCCCCGCTGGAACGGAATGACCTTGTCGATGTACTGGTCGACCCACTGGTCGACTTCGGCGATCGAGGACTTCGGCACGAAGATCGTGTCGGCGGCCTGCAGAACGACGTCCTGCTTCGGGTCGCCGCGATGCGTGAGCGCGTCGATGTCGATCGTGCGCAGCATCTCCCGGCCGTCCGGGCCGCGGCGAATCAGCACGACCTCGTTGGTGCGCGCCGTGTCGAGCAGGCCCTGCGCCGCGACGATGGCCTGCATCACGCTCATGCCCGTATGCAGCGCAATTTCGCCGGGGCGCCCGACCTGGCCGCCCACGTAAATCTTGGCGGCGGACTGCACGATGGCGACCGAGGCGTGCGCGTTTTTCGCCATGCCGTTGGTGGCGAGCGCCTTGTTGATGGTGTCCGCGAGCTGCGCCACCGTGAGCCCCGCCGCAGGAAGGGTGCCCGCGAACGGCATGGTCAGCGACCCGTCCGGCGCGACCGTGCCGCGAAAGTTCAGCTCGGCATTGAAGGGCAGGACGACTGAAAGGTCGTCGCCGGGCTCGATGCGATAGACGCTGGGCGTGGCTTCAGACCACGCTGCGAAGTGGTCCGGCTGCTGGAATTTCGGCTCCACCCAGGTCTGGGTGCAGGCGGTGAGCGTCATCAGCCCCAGGACGAAGGCCGGTCGGAGTATGTTCATCGGGCGCGTGGGTGAAGCGGTGGCTTGCGGTTCCTGCTCTCTTGTCAAGTAACGGCAGCATGTGCCGTTAATGAAGGGTGGAACTCGCACAAAATTTTCCAGGATGTCAGTTTGACCTGACATCCTGGATGTTTTCTTACGTATTATATGCGCCGTCGAATCTATATTGTTGGCCCGGAGCCGCACCTGTATGGTTATTACTACTAGAACGAGGCCTGAACGCAAGGCGGCGGTTGTCGAACTGACGGTCCGGGATTATCTCAACACCTTTTTTTATTATCGCAAGCTTGCAACAGCGGTATTTCTTTCCGTTCTGGCCATTGGCGTTGCGGTCGCGCTCCTCGTGCCCATGCCTTACCGGGCTCAGTCCACGCTGCTGGTACTCCTTGCAGGATATTACGACCAGTCGAATAACCCCAACGGCGGCGCCGCGCTGCAACCCGCTATTGGCCAGCTCGACGGCGTCGAAGCGCAAATCCTCAGCAGCCCCGAACTTCATCGCGACGTGGTGATTTCGAAACTGGGGCCGAACGCGAGCGAGCACGAAATCGACAGCCAGTTGCAGGATTTCGAGCATCGGCTGCATATCGAGCAGAACGATCTCGCGAGCACCATCAACCTGACTTACTACGACGCCGACCCCAAGGCGGCGGCCGACACGCTTTCACGCCTGCTCGACACATATTTCCGCCGGCGCGCGACGATCTTCACGTCGGGCCGGGTCGATTTCCTGACCGGCGAGCGCGACGAAGTCGCGAGGCAGCTGAAAAAGGCCGACGCCGATCTGCTCGCGTTCCAGAAAATCCACGGCATCGTCAATATCGACGATCAGACCTCGCGCGCCGTGCTGCTCGAAAGCCAGCTCGTTCAGCAGAAGCTCGAGAACGATAGTTCGCTCGCGCAGCATCATGGCGAACTGAAGTCGGAGCAGGCGTCTGCGAAGGGCGTGAAGGCCACCATTCCGATCTTCACCGACGACTCGGAAGCCGCTCACGCGCTGGACACGATGCAGCTCTCGCTGATGCAGCTCGAAGCGCGCCGCGCCGATTTCGCGTCGCGCTATATGGACAGTTCGCCGTTCGTGCAGCAGCTCGACCAGCAGATCGCGGACATGCATGAGAGCATCGCGCGGCGCAAGCAGCAAATGGCCACGGCCACGCGCTTCGGCCACAACGACTACTACGACGTGGTGCAGGGCCGGCTTGCCGCGCTGAACGCCAGCATCGCGGGCGAAAGCGCGCGGCAACAGGCGCTCGATGAGCAGATCAGGGAAGCGCGCGCGAAGCTCAAGGGCTTGAGCGACATCTCCAGCCAGATGCGCCAGCTGCAGGCAAGCCGCGACATTCTCGCCGACAGCTTCAAGGACCGGTCGCGCCAGGTCGAACTCGCGAAGATCCAGCAGGGGCAGGTGAGCCAGGTGAACAGCACGAACGTGCGCGTGATCCAGGCGCCGTTCCCGCCTTCGCAGCGCAGCGTTTCGGCAAGCCTCATCATTTCGGCGAGCGTGGCGGCCGGGCTGCTGATCTCGG
>DATBXG010000499.1:0-2752 GCA_036514415.1 Paraburkholderia sp. | reverse complement strand
ATCGCGGCAGCGCGCGCGGCGCACATTCACACGTTCATCGAAAGCCTGCCCAGGGGCTACGACACGCCCGTGGGCGAGCGCGGCCTCAAGCTCTCGGGCGGCGAGAAGCAGCGCGTGGCGATCGCGCGCACGCTGCTCAAGAATCCGCCGATCCTGCTGTTCGACGAGGCGACGTCAGCGCTCGATTCACGCTCGGAGCGCGCCATCCAGCACGAGCTCGACCTGATCGCGCGCGAGCGCACGACGCTCGTCATCGCGCACCGGCTCTCGACCGTCGTGCACGCGCAGCAGATCATCGTGATGGATCATGGGCGCATCGTGGAGCGCGGCACGCATGCCCAGCTGCTGGGCGCGGGCGGACACTATGCGCAGATGTGGGCGCTGCAGCAGCAGAAGGCGGGCGAGGCGCCCCAGACACAGGACGGGCAGGTGGGACAGATAGAAGCGCCGGCGGCGGGCGGGCATTGACGCGAGCCGCGCGCCGGCGCTGGTACGGTGCGCAGGGTGCGCACCGTACGTTTCAGCCGTGCCGGGCGCTGGCACGCAGCGCGGTGTCGAGCGCTTCGAGTTGCGCGGGCGTGCCGACGTTCTCCCATACCCCCTCGTACAGTTCGCCGCTCGCGCGACCCTGGGCGATTGCCTCGCGATAGTACGGCGTGAGCGCGCGCTTCGTGCCCGGCGCGAGATCGCTGAACATGCGCGTGTCGTAGAGGCCGATATTGCCGAACGTATAGCGCGGCGCGCCTTCGAGCGCGAGCCGGCCATCTGCGCCCAGGGCGAAGTCGCCCTTCGGATGGAACGCCGGGTTCGGCACCATCACGAGATGCATGCCGGGCTCCGCACGCGCGGCGAGCGCCTCGGCGCGCGCACCGAGCTGCGCGAAATCGTACGCGCTGTAGACGTCGCCGCTCACCGCGAGGAATACCTCGGGCGCGCCGTTCGGCGCGATGAGCGGTAGCGCCTGCGCAATGCCGCCCGCTGTTTCGAGCGCGTCGTTTTCAGGCGAGTAGAAGAGCGCCACGCCAAAGCGCGAGCCGTCGCCGAGCGCGGCTTCGATCTGGGCGCCAAGCCACGCGTGATTGATGACGATACGCGTGTAGCCCGCCGCGGCGAGCCGCTCGATCTGCCACACGATGAGCGGCTTGCCGCCCACTTCGAGGAGCGGCTTCGGGCAGGTGTCGGTGAGCGGGCGCATGCGCTCGCCGCGCCCGGCGGCAAAGATCATCGCGGTGCGACCGTGGCCCGCCGTTGCCGGCGCGTGATTCGATTGGGTCATGGCGGCCCGTTTCAGAAGGTGTAAGCGACTTCGACGGCGCTGCCCTGCAGGTCGTCGATGAGGCGCGCGAACGGAACCAGCGGGCGGTAGCGGTGCGCGACCTTGCTGGCGTAGCCGAGAAAACGCGGCAGGTCGTCCATGTAGTGCGGTTTGCCGTCGCGATAGTTGATGCGGCAAAAGAGGCCAAGCACCTTGATGTGGCGTTGCAGGCCCATCCATTCGAGCTGGCGGTAGAACTCGCCGAAGTCCTGGTCGACGGGTAGTCCCGCTTTCTTTGCGCGCTCCCAGTAGTGCGCGAAGCAGTCGAGTTCGAATTCCTCGTCCCAGCTCAGGAACGCGTCGCGCAGCAGCGAGACGACGTCGTACGTGATCGGGCCGTACACGGCGTCCTGGAAGTCGAGCACGCCGGGGTTGGGCGTCGCGATCATCAGGTTGCGGGGCATGAAGTCGCGCAGCATGAAGGTCTGCGGCTGCGCGCGCGCGCTCGTCACGAGCAGCGCGAAGGTGCGATCGAGCACGCCGCGCGTGGCCTCGTCGACCTTGCGGCCCAGGTGGCGCTCGAGGTACCACTCGGGCATCAGCTCCATCTCCCGGCGCATGAAGGCTTCGTCGAAGTCCGGCAGCACGCCTGCGCGCGAACTCAGCTGCCAGCGGATCAGCGCGTCGATCGCGTCGCGCATCAGTTCGCGCGAGCGCGGGCCGGGGCCGGATTGCTGCAGCGTTTTCAGGTAGGGCGCGGTGCCGAGATCGGTCACGAGCATCAAGCCCGCGTCGAAATCCGCTTCGAGCACGCGCGGCACATGCACGCCGGCTGCCTCGAGCCATTGCGCGATCTGGGCGAATTCGCGGCATTTTTCGGGGGGCGGGGCGTCGACCGCGATGAGCGCCGCGCCGTGCGCGCCCGCGCTCGCGAGGCGGAAGTAGCGGCGAAAGCTTGCGTCGGCGGAGGCCGGGGCGAGCGTCGCGAGGTCGAGGGCGTAGCGTTCGGCGTGGCTGCCGAGCCAGGCGGCGAGCAGGTCGCGGCGGCTGTCGGCTGGGGAATCGGCGGGGGAATGCGCGGCGGAAAAGGTCATGAAAGCCAGAGGCAAAATCAGTGGATCAACGTCTTGCCATATAATACCCCACGACTTTTTTGACGCGACTCGCGCCAAAGCCCGCATGACGGTAGGTTCGCCGCATTCATCGCCGGTCCATCGTCCGATGAAATGTAATTGATTGTGCGCAGTCCGGCCTCGATCCGGTTCATCGGGAGGGCCGTGCGCAGGCGGGCCACCATCATGGAGTGGGCAGGCGGCCGGGCCGATTCGCCAAAACCATACATGCCGCCCAGACAGTTTTTCCAGACGATCTCCCTCAGTGACGACGGCGTGCCGGGCAAGCGGCGGCTCATCGCGGCACTCATGGCCGTACCGGGTCTGGTGCCCGTGCTCGCGCACGCCCAGCTCACGGGCGAGGCCGCCCAGCCGCAGCCGCTGG
>DATBXG010000498.1:0-7682 GCA_036514415.1 Paraburkholderia sp. | reverse complement strand
TTCCCGCCGCCCGCGAAATACGCCTGAATGCGGCCAACCGTGCCGGTCGAACCCGGCAAGGGCTGCATCGGCGCGAACTGCGGCAGCGTGTGGTCGGCATCGGCCTCGGCCGGATACACTCGCACGCGCACGTCGTACCACGCGGCCTGCCCCGTCACCGGATCCGAGTTCGAAACGCGCCGGCCATCGCCGAAAGGCAGTTCTTCGGTAATCAGGTGATTGAGCAGGAAACCGCGTTGCGACTCATTGGCGTCCGGGCCGAGATTCCATGCGCCAGCGGCCTTGCCGATGGCGTTCCAGGTCCACACGGTGCCCGGTTCAACCGCCTCGCTGTAACGCGCCATGCAGCGCACCTTGCCCCACTGCGACTCGACGTAGATCCAGCCGCCGTCTTCGATGCCGTTTTCCTGCGCCATACGCGGATTCACATACAGGTAGTTCTCGCCGTGAATCTGGCGCAGCCACGCGTTTTGCGAATCCCACGAGTGATACATGGCCATGGGGCGCTGCGTCACCGCCGCCAGCGGGTAGCGTTCGAGATCGGTCGCCGCGAGTTCCAGCGGCGCATACCAGAAAGGCAGCGGGTCGAAGTAGCGCTCGACGCGTGCGCGCAAATGCTCGGGCGGCTGGCGCGCATCCGTCTTGCCCTGCGCGGCGAGGCGAAACTTCTGCATGACATCCGAATAGAGCTGGATCAGGATGGGCTCGCCAAACTTACGGAATCCCTTCTCCACTGCGAACTGCAGGTATGGCCCATTTACGCCGCGCATGTACTGAAGCGATTCGGGCAGCGTGTAATGGAACACGCAGTTATTCTTCGCGTATTCCTCCCAC
The DNA here is from genome assembly GCA_036514415.1 of Paraburkholderia sp. Lineage (GTDB taxonomy): Bacteria > Pseudomonadota > Gammaproteobacteria > Burkholderiales > Burkholderiaceae > Paraburkholderia. The sequence goes on along the minus strand of DATBXG010000498.1, from coordinate 6,848 downwards.
TGGCGGGGATTGGGCTCGCCCACGAGCGCCTTGTCGCCGTCCTTGCCGCGCCAGCCAATCAGAAAGCCGACGCCGGAATCCGGCGCGGTCTGGAAGTTGACGATGAAGTCCGGATAGTCCTTGTACTTGCGCTTGCCTTCGGCTGTCGTAAATGCCGGCAGCTTCAGGCGGCTGCCCAGTTCGACGAGCACTTCCTGGAACGGGCGGCATTCGCCGGTGCGCTCGAGCACCGGCACGCGAACGGAGTCCACCGGACCGTCGAACTCCGAAATCGGCCGGTCGAGCATCGACATCGCGTCGTGCCGTTCCAGATAGGTCGTATCGGGCAGGATCAGATCGGCGAATGCCGTCATCTCCGACTGGAACGCGTCGCACACCACGAGGAACGGAATCTTGTACTCGCCGTCCGCCCCGCGGTCGGTCAGCATCTTGCGGACCTCGCTCGTGTTCATCGACGAGTTCCACGCCATGTTGGCCATGAAGATCAGCAAGGTGTCGATGGGGTACGGGTCGCCTCGCCATGCGTTCGTAATGACGTTGTGCATCAGGCCATGCACGGCCAGCGGGTATTCCCAAGAAAAGGCCTTGTCGATGCGCACCGGCTCGCCCGCTTCGTCGATGAAGAGGTCGCCCGGCGCCGCGGGCCAGCCGAGCGGCCCGGACGGCAGCGGCGTATTCGGCTTGACATCGTTCGGACTGCCTGGCGGCTTCGCCGACGGCGGCACCGCGCGCGGATACGGCGACTTGTGACGGAAGCCGCCGGGCCGGTCGATCGTGCCGAGCAGCGACATCAGCACGGCGAGCGCGCGAATCGACTGAAAGCCGTTGGAATGCGCGGCAAGTCCCCGCATGGCGTGAAAAGCGATGGGGTTCCCCGTGACGCTTTCGTGCTTCGCGCCCCACGCGTCCGTCCACGCAATCGGCAACGTGATCTTGTGGTCGCGCGCCGTCTGCGCCATCTCGCGCGCGAGGCGGCGGATCGTATCCGCTGCTATCCCTGTGATCTCCTGCGCCCATTCGGGCGTCGTTTCCTTGAAGCGCTCCCTCAACAGCGCGAAGGACGGGGCAACAGGCGTGCCGTCGGCCAGCACATAGCGTCCGTCGAGCGCGGGCTCCGCGCCGGGCGTGTGATGCTGCACTGCCTTGCCGGTCTTCTCGTCCCACCACAGGTGGTTTTGCGGGAAGAGCGGATTGCGCTCGGCGAGCGTGGGATCCTTCACGAACAGGCCGAACGCGTCGCTCTCCGTTCGCATGTCCAGCAGTTCGCCCGCGTTGGTGTAGCGCTTGACGAACTCGTGGTCGTACGCGTTCGCCTCAATCAGTTCGTGGATCAGCGCCATGAACAGCGCGCCGTCCGTACCGGGGCGAATGGGCACCCATTCGTCGGCGATGGCCGCGTAGCCGGTGCGGATCGGGTTGATCGCGATGAAGCGGCCGCCCGCGCGCTTGAACTTCGACAGGGCGATCTTGAGCGGATTGGAGTGGTGGTCCTCCGCCGTGCCGATCATGATGAAGAGTTTCGCGCGGTCGAGGTCCGGTCCGCCGAACTCCCAGAACGAGCCGCCGATCGTGTAGATCATGCCGGCCGCCATGTTCGCGGAGCAAAAGCCGCCGTGAGCGGCGTAGTTGGGGGTGCCGAACTGCTTCGCGAAGAGGCCCGTCAGCGCCTGCATCTGGTCGCGGCCCGTGAAGAGCGCGAACTTTTTGGGGTCGGTTGCCCGGAGATGCGCGAGGCGCTTTTCGATCGTCTCGAGGGCCACGTCCCACGAAACGGGCTCGAACTGCGCTTCGCCGCGTTCCGCGCCGCGCTTGCGCATGAGCGGCTGCGTGAGGCGCGCCGGGGAATACTGCTTCATGATCCCCGACGAACCCTTCGCGCAGATCACCCCCTGGTTCAGCGGGTGTTCCGGGTTGCCGTCGATATAGCGGACTTCCCCGTCTCGCAGATGCACGCGAATGCCGCAACGGCACGCGCACATGTAGCAGGTCGTGGTCTTGATTTCCAGCTTTTCGTCTTGTGTTCGGGCGCCGTGGTCCACTTGAGGCCTCCATTTACGTCCGACAGGTGTCCGGGCATGGCCGGCGCACGCCATCTATACGCAAGAAATGGTAGGCCCATATCATTGACTACTCAACTTTGCATTCTGGATATCAGTCATCGTGAATTCCGATGATTTCCATCAGCGCGCCCCTGCTGCGGGAAACCCCGATTCCCCGAGAGCCGCATCGCACGGTATGGTCCAGCCCTTTGCAACCCCGAAACCCACACGTTTGCGAATCATGGATATCCGTACAACCCGCGTTCGCAATCAGTTCCAGGGGCGAATCGTCTCGATCATCAGAGGAGCGGTGCATTCCGAGGTCGATGTCGTCACGGCGGCGGGCATCTTCACGTCCGTCATCGAAACCGAACTGCTGGACCAGACCGGCCTGAAAGCAGGCTCTGCGGTCGTTGCGATCGTCAAATCATCCGATGTCAAACTCACGGCGCCTTGACGCACCCGCACGATACGTGGCTTCGCGCCACGATTCATGTTTCGTAGTTGACTTATCAACTTGATATCGGGCTTGAAACCGCGCCGAACGCCGACTACCTGGCTACCTGGCTACCTGACGTTTAATAACCTTGAAGTGAACGGCCGTTATGCGCTCACGCCGCAATTGAGCCTGGGCGGTTGTCGCGCTGCGCAAACGCGGACATGTCATCGCCAGGTCATGCGGGCGCGCCATCGTTGCGTCTACACTCACCCTGCGATGCTTGCGTCCGCGCGCGTCAGTCATGGAAGTCCGCCAGCGCAGGCTTCGCCCCCTCTGCCCGCGAGGCGAGACAACATGACCAAAGAAGACATCCCCGAGAATGCACCCACCGAAAGCGGCGCCGGCGTCTCGCGCCGCGGCTTCCTCAAGCTCGCCGGCGCTTCCGGCTTCGCGAGCGCAGCCAGCGCCTTCGCGGGCAGCGCGAAGGCCGACGCCGCCACACCCGACGGCACGCCCGAGCAGATCCACCTCACATGGGGCGAAGACCCGACGCGCGAAGTCGTCGTTTCGTGGGCCTCGCTCGCGTCTTCCACGAATCCGCGCGTGACCTGGAGCGCCGATCGCGGCCAGCGCGAGACGGTGCACGCCGTTCAGCGCACCTATACCGACGGACTCACGGGCGCCGTCGTATTCACGTATCACGCGCGCCTGCGCGGGCTCGACCCGGCCACGACCTACCGCTACGAAGTCACCGCCGACAACGACAGCCGCGCCAGCAGCCCCTTCAGTTCGAGCTTCTCCACGGCGCCGCGCGGGCGCGCGCCGTTCCGCTTCACGAGCTACGGCGACCTCGCCACGCCGAACACGAAATGGGTGCTTTCATCGCCTCAAAGCGGCTTCGCAGTTGAAGCCGTCGAGCGCTTCCAGCCGCTCTTTCATCTGTTGAATGGCGACCTTTGCTATGCGAACCTGAATCCCGCGCACCAGACCGACGTGTGGCGCGACTTCGGCAACAACAATCAGACTTCGGCGGCAAACCGCCCGTGGATGCCGTGCCCCGGCAATCACGAGATCGAGTTCTACAACGGCCCGCAAGGTCTGAATTCGTATCTCACGCGCTACACGCTGCCCGATAACGGCACGCCCTTTGCGGGCCGCTGGTACAGCTTCCGCGTGAGCAACGTGCTGTTCGTCTCGCTCGACGCCGACGACGTGGTCTACCAGGACGCCGCCGCCTTCGTGGCTGGCCCCAACCCGCTCGTGCCGGCCGCGAGCACGGGCAATGCGCCCATCCAGCCGGGCACCTCGTTCTACGTGCGCGGCTACAGCAATGGCTTGCAGACGCGCTGGCTCGAGCAGACGCTGAAGCAGGCGAAGCACGACGACAACATCGACTGGATCGTGGTGCAGATGCACCAGGACGCGCTCAGCTCTTCGAAGACGGGCAATGGGTCAGACAAGGGCATACGCGAGGCGTGGCTGCCTCTCTTCGACCGTTACGGCGTGGATCTCGTGGTGTGCGGCCACGATCACGATTACGAGCGCAGCTACCCTGTGCGCGGCTGCAATCATCACGCGGGCATCGACGCGAAGACCGGAGCGAAGGTGGACACGCTCCAGCCGCGCCCCGTCTCCCACGCTCAGGGCGCGGGCAACACCTTCGACACGAGCCACGGCACGATCCACCTGATCCTGGGCGGCGGCGGCACGAGCGCACCGCTCGATGTGTACGGCGTGGACGTCGGCAACGGCAATCCTCAGGCACAGGTGTTCACGAAGCCCAATCACCCGGTGGCCGGCGCGACCGCGGGCACGTACGCGCGCCCGACAGCGGATGCGCTCGAAGACGCGATCTGGTCGGCGCAGCGCGATACGGGCACGGGCTATGGCATCGCGGTTTTCGACGTCGATCCGGGCACGCACGGGGGCAACACTACGATCACCCTGAACTACTATCACGCACCCGGCGCCGATCATATGCCGACCGGGAATTATGAGTTGTTCGAAACGATTACGCTGTCGAAGTCGCGATAGGCATATACGCGGGGCGCTTGCGCCCCGCGTCGCATTCAAACGGCGAGGGCCGCCTCTTCCGTCTCGCGCACCGCGAGCGCACCGGACGCCAGCCGCCGATAACGTGACAGCGCCCACAGCGGAAAATACGCCGTATAGCCGTGATACTTCAGGTAGTAGATACGCGGGAAACCCGGAGCATTGTGCGAGCGATGCCACCAGAACCCGTCGTCCTGCTGCGCGGATAGCAGATACGCCACGCCCCGCCGCACTGATTCGGATTCCCAGTCACCGAACGCCATTTGCGCGAGCAGTGCCCACGCGGTGAAGTTGGACGCGCTCTCGCCGCCATTGGTGCCGGCAAGGCGCGAATCGATATAGCTGTCGTTGGTCTCGCCCCAGCCGCCATCCGCGTGCTGGCGTGCGCGCAGCCACGCGAGCGCACGGGCGATGTACGGTTGTTCCGGATCCTCGCCCGCGAGCGCGAGACCCGCCAATACGCTCCACGTCCCATAAATGTAGTTGGTGCCCCAGCGGCCCCACCAGCTGCCGTCGGGTTGCTGCGTCGCCTTCATGTATTCGATGGCGCGTGCGAGCGCCGCCTTGTCTTCGGCGCGGCCCGTCACGCCGAAGCACAGCAACACGCGACCCGATACGTCCTCGGTTGGCGGGTCGAGCAGCGCGCCGTGATCCGCGAAGGGAATCGCGTTCAGATAGAGGCGATCGCAGTCGGCATCGAAGGCGGCGAAGCCGCCGTTGCGCGATTGCAGGCCGCGCATCCAGTCGAGCGAGCGCGTCACGCGAGCGGCGTACGGATCCACGCCCGTCCTGCGCGCTTCCCCACGCCCGCGCCGATGCAGCATGGCCGCCACGACGGCCGTGTCATCGATGTCGGGATAGTAGGGGTTCTCATACTGAAACGCCCAGCCGCCCACCGGGGTGTCGGGCTGCGCATTCTCGATCCAGTCGCCACGCACGTCTTCCACCTGGCGCTCGGCGAGCCAGTCGTAGGCGCGCGCGATGCGCTGCTGCAGTTCCCGGTCGGAGATGGCAGCCGCCGCCGGATCGGCCGGCGCGACCGTGCGTGCCTGTTCGAGCGCCATGGTGCTCCACGCGGTGTCCCATACCGGCGAGAGACATGGCTGGCAGTAAGCGCTGCCGTCCGCGCGTTCGACGAGCAGCTTTTCCAACGCATTCTCGCAATCGCGGCGCAGCGGATGATCCTCAGGATACCCAAGCACCTGCATCATCTGGTAGCTGTACACAATGGGCGGAAAAATGCCGCCCATGCCGTCCTCGCCATTCATGCGCTCGGCACACCAGGCTTCTGCGTGCTTCATGGCGCGCTGGCGCAGCGCGCGCGGCAGCATCGGCTCGACATGCCGCAACGCGCGGTCCATCGCGAGAAAGAACCGGCGGATGCCCTTGCCGCGCGGGAAGTATTCCTGCTCTTCTTCCGCCGGAGTGACGAACAGCTCGGCAATCGATACGTCATGCGGATTGGCCGCGCGCGCCTTCAGCGAGCAGAGTGCGAGCAGCGGCACCATGGTCGTGCGCGCCCAGTAGGCGACCTTGTACATCGAAATGGGCACCCACTTCGGGAACAGCACGAATTCGACCGGCATGAACGGCGTGGCGCGCCACGGCACCTGGCCGAAGGTGGCGAGGAGGATACGCGTGAACACGTTCGACTTCGCCGCCCCGCCGAGCTTCAGTATGGTCTCCCGTGCGCGCACCATGTGCGGCGCGTCGGCTGCGTCGCCCGCCGCCTTCAGCGCGAAATAGGCCTTCACGCTGCACGAGACATCGGGCGCACCATCCACGTAGAGATCCCATGCGCCATGCGTTTGCAAACGCTGAATGGCACGCAGATAGCGCGCCATCTTCTCCTGGCGCACCGTGTCGATCTTGCCCATGAAATGCATCATGAGGATGTATTCGGCGGTGATCGTGGCGTCCGATTCGAGTTCGAAGCACCAGCTTCCATCGGCGTCCTGCAGCCGCACGAGCGCTTCGCGGCCGCGAATGATCGAGGCGTCGAGCGCCGCCATGGCAGCCGCGGAAGCGGAAAAAGGCGGGGTCAAATTTTTCATCGGCGAATCATACCATCCGTACGGAATGTTTAGCCGCGAAGCCCGCAATGGTATGATTACCGGCATGAAAGACTCCTCCGTCAAGGCGCCGGCGCGCACGACAAGGCGCGGCGCGAAGGCGGCTCACGCAGTGGCCCCCTTGGCTTCTTCGACCACGAAGACCCCTTCCCCACGCAAAGACGGCGCACCCGCCGCCGGAACACGCCGCAAGAAAGCCCCGGTCCAGGTGCGCGCGCTGTTGCTGCAGGCCGCCTCCGATATCGC
>DATBXG010000497.1:0-5295 GCA_036514415.1 Paraburkholderia sp. | reverse complement strand
CATTAGACCAGACAACGCCGGCTGCGCGCGTGTATCGCGCACGCAGCGCCAAAAGGAATCGTCAATGCCCGCCCAAGCCGTAAGCTCCGCCGCAGACCGCCTCGTCCGACAGCAACGCATCATCGCCGAACTGAACGTAGCCACCCATTTCGATGCGCAAGCCGAAATCGGGCGCCGCGTACGCTTTCTCGCACAGCGCCTGCAAGCGAGCGGCCTCCAGACGCTCGTGCTCGGCATCAGCGGCGGCATCGACTCCGCAACGGCCGGCCGCCTCGCGCAGCTGAGCGTGGAGCGTCTGCGCGCGCAGGGGCATGCGACGGCGCGCTTCATCGCGATGCGCCTGCCCTACGGCACGCAGCGCGACGAAGCGGACGCCGCTGCCTCGCTCGCGTTCGTCGCGGCGGACGAAACCCTGACCGTGGACATGCGCCCCGCCGCCGACGCGATGCTCGCTTCGCTCCCGGCCGGCGGCCTCGCGTTCGCGGACGCAAGCGCGCAGGACAGGGTTCACGGCAACATCAAGGCGCGCGAGCGGATGATCGCGCAATACGCGGTGGCCGGCGCGCGCTCGGGCCTCGTGATCGGCACGGATCACGCGGCGGAATCACTGATGGGGTTTTTCACGAAGTTCGGTGACGGCGGCGCCGACGTGCTGCCGCTCGCGGGCCTGAACAAGCGGCGCGTGCGCGCACTCGCGCGGACGCTGGGCGCAAGCGCTGCGCTCGTCGATAAAACGCCGACCGCCGATCTGGAGACGCTGCGTCCCCTGCATCCGGACGAAGACGCCTATGGAATCGGCTATGACGAGATTGATGACTTTCTGGAAGGCAAGCCGGTGAGCGAACTGGCGTACGAGACGATCTTTCGTTTCTACGACGCGACGCGCCACAAGCGGGCACTGCCATATACGCCGTACGACTCTGTTGACGACGTGGGTTGAACCGCAGCGCGAGCGGCTCAGTTGCGCTGCGGCTGCGCCTCGCATTCGAACGGCGTCGCGCTCACCCTCAGCGCGACGCCGGCCAGGTGGCGGGTCTGAAGCTCGCGCGCCACGGCGTCGGCCACGTAGGGCACTTCGGAATCAAGTTCGAGGTCCGCGTGCGCGTTCGGCGTGCCCACGTCATAGACGGTGATGCCCTTGGCGTAATGGCCAAGCTCGCGCTCGAAAAAGCTGCGCACGTCCTGCTCGCTGCAGGTTTCGGGAACGTTCCAGACAGTGACATGCATCACGTCATACCTCGCGAGAAATTCGGACTCGACGTGCGGCGCTCAGCGGAACCGGCGGGGTTGCGACGCCCGCACGCGAACGGGCCGCAGGCTCGCGCGAGCGCGAAAACGGGCCAACGCCGCCTGACCGAGCAGGGCGGCGACGCCAAGCAGCAAAAGGCTGGACGTAAGCATTGTTGTGACTCCCTCTTATTGATGAATGTCAGCATAGTCGCATTTGCCGAGCGGTGCGCTGCGGCATATTGTCTGCAAACCATCTGCCAACGGCGGTCTGCCAGCTGCGCACGCCTGTTCCGGCCTGCAATCAGCGTGCCCGAAGAGGCCAGGTGCGAGCGAAACGGCGCTTCAGGACCCGTCGTCGCGGCTCGCGGATGTCGTCTCATCGGCCGATCCGCCGCAGTCCATGCGGGTGAGGCGGTCGTACTGATGCACCCAGTTGCCGGTGATCGCAGCCTGCGCCTGCGCTAGCGTCATCCGCCCCGCGCACACGCAGCGCTTCAGACGCACCGTGAGCAGCGACTTGCGGCGCTCGCCGGCGTGGCCGCCCCACGGAATCAGGTCGAAGTTGGCCGTGGCGTCCGGCGATCCGCCGAGGACGATCGGCACGTGGCGGTCGAGTGCGTAGCCCACGCCTTCGTCGGCGTCGATGCCGCGCGCCGCGAGCATGCGCTCCTTCAGCGCCATCCTCTGGTCCAACGACGGCGCAACGGTATCGGCGTAGCCCTGGCGGCAGATCGTTTCCGCCACCGACTCCTGCGTGACACGCGCATCGAGAAGCCGCGGATCTTGCGCGAATACAGCCTGCGCCGCGCTGCCCGTTGCGAGCGCCAGCAGCGAAAAGCGCAGCACTCGCATGCGCCACCGCGGCGCGCCGGTGCAACAAGCATTACCTTCTGCCATGCGTCGCGCGATGCGGCGTCTTGCTGCCATTTCTGCGTTCATGGTTGAGCGCATCGTGCGGCACGATGCGGATTGTATGGTTGATGCCGGGCTATTAGACCACAATCGAATTTTGTCGTGTCGATTGCGCACGTGGGCTTGCCAGCGCCCTGTTGCACACAGCCAGCACGAGACCGGGCGCCCCTGCCGGCGCCCGCTCGCATCCCGTTTGCAACCTCGCGGTTTCACAAGGAAATTTTGATCTGGATTCCCAGGCAATTTGCGCATGCGGCAAAACGGCCGACCCTCTCGCTCACGGCGTGCCGATTGGCCGATGGCAGCGCACCACGCGATGGCGCATAATGAGCCGCCCGGTCAGCTCCGACGCGGAGCGCATCGCGCGCATTCGAAGAAACGAGGAAACCCCATGTCCATTTCCATGTATCAAGCATCGGTGCCCGTGCTGGTGCGCGGCCTCACCAATCTGCAAAACATCATTGGCAAGGCTCAGGCGCACGCGGCCGAAAAGCAGATCGACCCTTCCGTGCTGACGGGCGCCCGGCTCTTCCCCGACATGCTGCCGCTCATGCGCCAGATCCACATCGCCACGGACACCGCAAAGGGCTGCGCCGCGCGGCTCGCCGGCGTGGAGGCCCCGAAGTTCGAGGACGTCGAGGTGACGTTCGACGAGCTGCACGCCCGCATCCAGAAGACCATCGACTATCTGAACACGTTCAAGCCGGAGCAGATCGACGGCACGGAAGCGCGCAGCATCACGCTCAAGATGCGCAGCGGCCCGATCGAGTTCACGGGTCAAAGCTATCTGCTGGGCTTCGTGCTGCCCAACTTCTTCTTCCACGTCACGACGGCTTACGACATCCTGCGCCACAACGGCGTGGAACTGGGCAAACTCGACTATCTGGGCACCCGCTAAGCCTCTGCTATCCGTCCGCTAGCGCGTGCGGCTTGCGCTAGCAGCGCAGGCATCAAAAAAGTGCGGCGCCTTGCGCGCCGCACCTGTTCACACAAACGTCATTCACCCCCAGGCGTCAATCGAGCGACAGCCTCAGCGCGAAGCCAATCAACGCGGACGAGAACGTCCACTTCTGCACCGTCTGCGCGAGCGGATGGCGGCGCAGCCACACCGCGATGCGCGCGGCGCCCAGAACGTAAATCACGTCGAAGATCGCACACACGGCAACCAGCATCACGCCCAGCACGGAAATCTGTAGCCAGACCGAGCCCGCTTCGGGCCGGATGAACTGCGGCAACAGCACCGAGCAAAACAGCAGCGCCTTCGGGTTCAGCAGGTTCGTGAGCAGCCCCTTGGCGAAATCGGCCCGGCGCGGCCGCGCCACGGCCACGCCCGTCTGCTCGGGCATCGCGAACGCCGGTGCACGGAAGATCTGCACAGCGATCCACGTGAGATACGCCGCGCCCACGTAGCGCACGACTTCGTACAACCAGGGTGCATTGCGCAGCAGGGCGGCAAGACCGCAGGCGGAAAGCGTCACGTGGGTCGCTCGCGCCAGGCCAAGCCCGCAGGCCGCCGCGAAACCGCTGCGCGTGCCGCGGCTCATGCTGGTCTGCATCACGAGCGCCATGTCGGCGCCGGGCAGCGCGCACACAATGATCAGGGCGACGATGAACATCAACAGCAGGTGGGCGGAAATCATGTTGGCCTCGCGTGAAAGAGGCTCTATCATGCCGCTCCATGCGGAGCGATTGATGGCGTTTTTCGCGTTCTTTTCGCCCAGAGTTGGCGGAATACGCTAGGATTCTGGAATTCACGACAGATCTCCCCTCCCCGCCATGAGCGACCTCGACAAACTCGACCGGGCGATCCTCGGCGCGCTGCAAACCGACGGGCGCATGCCGAATGCACGGCTCGCCGAAACGGTGGGCCTGAGCGAAACGCCCTGCGCGCGGCGCCTCAAGCGCCTCGAACAGGAGGGCTATATCGAGCGCTACCGCGCCGTGCTCTCGCGGCGCGCGCTCGGCTATGGCGTGGTGGGGTTCGTCTCGGTGCGCTTCGCCGTGCACGACCGCGCACTCGCCGACCGCTTCGAGCGCGAGGTGCTCGCAATCGAGCGCATTCTTTCCTGCCACAACGTGTCCGGCACAGCGGACTATATTTTGCAGGTGGTGGCCCGCGATCTCGACGACTACGGCACCTTCATGCGCGACCAGTTGCGCAGCTTGCCCGGTGTCACGTCGGTCGAATCGGCACTTTCCCTGCGCGAAGTGAAGGCCGAAGGCGGACTGCCCTTGCCTTGAGCGCATTCAACACACACACGTAAAAACGGAGCTTTCGATGACCCCAGAACAGGCACGAGCGGAAGAAGCCGCCGCAATGGAACGCGTGCTGAGCGCGACCCAGCGCGTCAAGGCGGCGTTCACCTCGCTGCAGTCGCAGTTTCCGCCGGAAGGTGACGGCCGTCCGTCCCAGTTCGCGCTGCAAACCTTCGACGCCGCGCTCCAGGAACTGGAGGACGCCCAGGCCGCCTTCGACGAGATGCTCAACGATCTGCTCGACGGCGAGCGCTGAACCTGCCTGTGACCGCCTCGCGCGACGCAAGGGCTGAACGCCGCGCGTCGCACGATCGCGGGTACAGACGATTCGGATTCCAGATCAAAATCGACGAGACATGGCAGACGAGATGAGCGCTGCTTTAACCGTGCTTGGCGTAGGCGTCGTCGTGCGTCACGGCGATGCGTGGCTGCTCGGGCTGCGCAAGAGCGCGTGGGGACGCGGCACGTGGGCCTTCCCGGGAGGCAAGGTCGACCCCGGCGAAGATCCGCTCGCCGCCGCTACGCGCGAACTGCGCGAGGAAACCGGCCTCGAACTGACCGAGGCGCGACCGGCCGGATGGGCCAGCGGCTGGCTCGAAGCCGGCCGCGTGCGCCATGTGACGCTGTTCGTCGAGGCCAGCGCGTCGGGTACGCCGGTTGTCGCCGAGCCCGACAAGTGCGAGCGCTGGGCGTGGTTCACGCGCGACGCATTGCCCTTTGACCTCTTCGAGCCCACACGCCTCTACTTCGAGAACCGCTAGTGTCGTGAGTTAGAAGTTCGTTGAATCAATTTCCCGGTCTTTCTGGAATGACGAAATGTTGATTAAAGAGCCGCTCGGACTCGCGCAATCCTTCTTCGGTAAAGATCACGGACTTCGTCTTGTTGACCGGGTCTTC
>DATBXG010000496.1:0-3670 GCA_036514415.1 Paraburkholderia sp. | reverse complement strand
AACTCGTGCACCGGCTCGATCGCGAAACGTCGGGCGTGCTGATGCTCGCCAAGAAGCGCGCCGCGCTCGTGGGCCTGCATGCGCAAATGCGTGACAACCAGACCGACAAGCGCTATTTCGCCTGCGTCCACGGCGAATGGGCGAGCGACTGGGGCCGGCGGCGCGCCGTGAAGGAGCCGCTGCACAAGTATCTGACCCCGGAAGGCGAGCGCCGCGTGCGCGTACAGCCGGACGGATTGCCCTCGCATACCGTCTTCAATCTCGTCGAGCGCTGGCCCGGCTACGCGCTGCTCGAGGCCGAACTCAAGACGGGGCGCACCCATCAGATCCGCGTGCACCTCGCGCACCTCGGGCTGCCGATCGTCGGCGACGCCAAGTACGGCGACTTCGCACTCAACAAGGCGCTCGCGCGCAACGGGGCACGGCCGGGCATCAAGCGCATGTTTTTGCATGCGCATCGGCTGAAGCTCGCTCACCCGATTACGGGCGCGCCGTTGCAGTTCGAGGCGCCGTTGCCGGCGGATTGCCGCAGCTTCGTCGAGGCGCTGCGCGCGCAGCGCGAGGAAGGCGCGGCAGCTGACGCGGCCCGCCCTGACGCGGCCCGGCCTGACGCGGCCCGCCCGGAATAACACCGAATATGACAGCGTTTGGAGAAGTCCTGCATGGCTCGAGAGTTATTTGACCTGATTGTGTTCGACTGGGACGGCACCTTGATGGACTCGACCGCCCATATCACGCGCAGCATCCAGGCGGCGTGCCGCGACCTCGGCCTGCCCGTGCCCGGCGACGAGGCGGCGAGCTATGTGATCGGCCTCGGCCTGCGGGAGGCGCTGCAGATCGCCGCACCGACGCTCGATCCCGCGGACTACCCGCGGCTCGTCGAGCGCTATCGCATTCACTATTTGCTGAAGGACCAGCAGACCGAGCTTTTCGCGGGCGTGCGCGAGATGCTGACGGAGCTGCGCGACACCGGCTACCTGCTCGCCGTCGCGACGGGCAAGAGCCGCGTGGGGCTGAACCGCGCGCTGGCGGATTCGCGGCTCACGAGTCTCTTCGACGGCACCCGCTGCGCCGACGAAACCTTTTCGAAGCCGCATCCGGCCATGCTCCAGGAACTCACGCGCGAACTGGGGCAGGATCTCGGCCGCACGGTGATGGTCGGCGACACGACGCACGATCTGCAGATGGCGATCAACGCGGGCGCGGCCGGCATTGGCGTGGCGTATGGCGCGCATGCGCCTGGCGCGCTCGAAAAGCTGGAGCCACGCTTCGTCGCGCAGGATGTCGCCGCGCTCGCCGGCTGGCTGCGGGAGCACGCATGAGTACGGCGCCAGTGGCGTCGGCGCACGAGCCGGTGCGTGTGTGCGCGGCCGCGGAACTCGCCGAGGGCGGCGCGGGGCGGCGCATGAACGCGACTTACGCGGGTGGCGACGCTGTGGTGTTCTTCGTGCGCTACGGCGGCGAGGTGTACGGCTACCTGAACCGCTGCGCCCACGTGCCGATGGAGCTCGACTGGGTCGAGGGCCAGTTCTTCGAGTCGTCAGGGCTCTATCTGATGTGCGCCACGCACGGCGCGATTTACCAGCCCGACACGGGCAAGTGCGTGGGCGGACCGTGCCGCGGCGGGCGTTTGCGCCCCGTGCGCGTCGAGGAACGCGACACGCCCGAGGGGCGTGCGGTATTCTGGCTGCCGGACGACGATTTGCGTCCCGATTCAGGTTCCCCCGTCTCCTGACCATTCATCCGCTCGCATGGCCGACAATCCGACCCCTGATTCAAACGAACCACCCCGCGCGGCTTCGCCAAACCGCGACGCGCCCGCGCCTGGCTGGGAGCGCGAGGCGCTCGAACGCATCGCGCTTGCGGCAATCACCGAGCAGCGCGCGGCGCGGCGCTGGCGGATCTTCTTTCGCTTCGCCTTTCTCGCCGTGTTCGCGGTGATCGCGTGGGCCATTCTCGATATTTCGGGCGCACGCGTGGAGAGTGAAGGGCGTCACACGGCGCTCGTTTCGCTCGACGGCGAAATCGGTTCCGACACCCCGGCCAACGCCGAAGACATCATCAGCGCGCTCGACAGCGCGTTCGACGACGACGGCACCGCGGGCGTGATCCTCCATGTCGACAGCCCCGGCGGCAGCCCGGTGCAGGCGGGCATGATCAACGACGAGATCCACCGTCTGCGCACGAAGTACCCGGCCATCCCGCTGTATGTGGTGGTGGGCGACATGTGCGCCTCGGGCGGTTATTACGTCGCGGCCGCCGCCGACAAGATCTACGTCAACAAGGCGAGCATCGTGGGGTCGATTGGCGTGCTGATGGACGGCTTCGGCTTCACCGGGCTCATGGACAAGCTCGGCATCCAGCGTCGCCTGCGCACATCGGGCGAAAACAAGGGTTTTTTCGATCCGTTCTCGCCCGACACGCCGAAAATGGACGCGCATGCCCAGGCAATGCTCGACCAGATCCACCAGCAGTTCATCGACGCCGTGAAGGCCGGCCGCGGCAAGCGCCTGAAGGACTCGCCGGATCTCTTCTCGGGCCTCTTCTGGACCGGGCAGAAGAGCGTGGAGCTTGGTCTCGCGGACGGCTACGGCGACACCGACTACGTGGCCCGCGAGGTCATCAAGGCGCCGGACGTCGTCGATTACACCGTCAAGCAAAGCCTCACCGACCGCGTCGCGAAGCGCGTCGGCGCGAGTATCGGCTCGGCGGCCGTGCATTCGCTGCTGATGGGCGGCAAGCTGGCGGTTCACTGAGCGTCTTCCGCCTTTCCGGTTCGACGTTCACCAAAGAAAAACCGGCCGCTGCGTGAATGCGCAGCGGCCGGTTTTTTTTCAGCGATCAAGGCTCAGTGCGCGAGCATAAGGAAAATCGCCGGCCGCTTGTGCAACTCGGGTGCAGGCTTCTTTTTCCAGTCGGACACGGCGCGGCTCACGATCGTCTCGGTGGGCAACGTGAGATCGGCGGCGACGCACACGAGCGTGGACGGCGCGCAGGTCGCGAGCAAGGCGTCGAGCAGCGTGCGGTTGCGGTAGGGCGTTTCGATGAAGATCTGCGTCTGCTTGCTCTTGCGTGAAATCTGCTCCAGATCGCGCAGCTTCTTCACACGCTCGATCGCATCGACGGGCAGATAGCCGTGAAACGCGAAGCTCTGGCCGTTGAGGCCCGACGCCATGAGCGCCAGCAGGATAGAGCTCGGGCCAACGAGCGGCACGACCTTGATGCCGCGTTCATGCGCGCGCCGCACGAGCAGGGCGCCCGGATCGGCGACCGCCGGCACGCCCGCTTCGGAAACGAGTCCCGTGTCGACGCCCGCGAGCAGCGGCGCCAGCAGCTTGTCGATTTCGCCTGCCGGCGTGTTGACGTTGAGTTCGCGGATCTCGATTTCCTGGATCGGCCGCGTCGTCCCGACGCGCTTGAGGAAGGCGCGCGTCGTTTTCGCGTTTTCGCCGATATAGCTTGCGAGCGTGCCCGCGCGTTCGCGCACCGGCGCGGGCAGCACGGCGTTGAGCGCGTCGTCGTCGCCCTCGCCGAGCGTGTTCGGGATCAGATATAGCGTGCCGGTCGTCATGCCTGCGCCTCCAGAAGCGGGTAGCCCGCGGCGAGCAGCATGCGCGTGAGCGCGATGAGCGGCAGGCCGATCAGGGCGGTGGGGTCGTCCGACTCGATG
>DATBXG010000495.1:0-10706 GCA_036514415.1 Paraburkholderia sp. | reverse complement strand
TCGCCAGGGAAGGCCGCGTGCGCGCCGATCATGCCGGCCCAGCGGTCGCTGCCGAGCGCGTCGGGCGTGGCATAGCTGTTCGTCACGCCGCACTGCTGCGCGCAGGCCCGCACCACGGTGCGTGAGAGGCCGGGCCAGTAGGCTTCGACGAGCGCATCGAGGCGTTCGCCAACCGCCGCGCCCGCGACGTTCGAGATCCACGCGCCGCTGGGGCGCGGCAGCGCGGACCATTCGTCAGGGCGGGTTGCGGCGCTGGACGGCACATCGTCTTCGCGCACGTGATCCATCGTTCCCGCATGCAGACGCGACCCGTCCGGCGCGACGAGCGCCCATTTGATCCGGCTGTTGCCTGCGTCGATCAGGAGATGGGGGCCGCGAGTCATGCGCCGCCGTCCGCGAGCCGCAGCGACACGTCGCCGGTCGTGACGGTCTCGCGCCCGTTCGGCGTATCGACGAGCAACTGGCCGCGCTCGTCCACGCCGGCCGCCGTGCCGCGCAGCAGTTCCTTGCCCTGCTCGTAGATGGCGACCTCGCGGCCCGCGTAGGCGTGGCAGGCATTCCAGCGCGCCTGGAAGGGCGCGAAGCCCGCTGCGCCGAAGCGTTGCAGCGCGGCTTCGAGCGCGTTGAGTTCCGCCGCGAGCGTGTCGGTGAGGTTGGCGTTCGGCCAGGCGCGCGAGAGCGCCGTGGGCGTCGTGCCGGGCACGGCCGCCGCGCTGCCGCCAGAGGCATTGAGCGCCTCGACCTTCGCGGCGAGCGCGTCTTCGCCGCGCACATTCGTGCCGATGCCGATCACGACCGCCGTGGCGTCGGCGGTGGTCCAGGCCGTCTCCACCAGGATGCCCACGAGCTTGTCGCCTTCGAGCAATACGTCGTTCGGCCACTTGAGCGCGATCTGCCCGGGCGCGGTCACGGGCAGCGTGCGCAGGCCGTCCACCATCGCCGAGCCGATGGCGAGGCTCAGGCCCGCGAGGCCTTCGATCGGGCGCGGCAGCACGCAGCCGATCGAGAACAGCAGCGCGTCGCCGGGCTGCGCGACCCACGTGCGCCCGCGCCGGCCGCGTCCCGCCGTTTGCAGGTAGGCCACGCGCACGATCGGGCGCGCGAGCGCGTCGCGCTTTTGCGGCAACGCCTTCAGGCGCGCCATGAGGTCGGCGTTGGTCGAGCCGGTTTCCTCGACGATCTCGATGGGCCAGTCGTGCGCGGCCGGGCCGAACAGCGTGATCGCGCGGATGCGGTCGATGCGCCAGTCACCGGCGCTCGGAGTATCGGGGGTAGGGGGCGTCGCATTCATGTCTCATATTGTAGTGGCTGGGGCGCGGGCAACTGCGCTTGCGGCGGCGTCGGGTCCCTCCGCAGTTCGGAATGCGGGCCGCTTGTCGCTCATCCACAAGGAACCCACAGGCGGCCCACAGGTTATCCACGAAGTCATCCACAGGCTCGGCGGGCTTCTCTCACGGTCGATTTCCGTGCAAATTGATTAATTTTCAGGCAATTCACAGCTCACCCACAGGCGATCCACAAGTTATCCAGAGTGTTACCCACAGTCTGGCTGCCATTCACGCGCCCGGCGTGCGCGCCCGGACCGACGAAACGGGGCGCGTTCGCTACAATGTTTGCTCACCCCGTCCGTCGAGTGCTCACCCTTGAATCAAGACACGCCGCCCGGCCTTGAAGTCTCGGCCGGCACCCGCGGAAAGACCGTGCGCCTGTCCGGCCAGTGGACGGCGCTCGCGCTCGCGCGCGACCGCGACCATGGCGGCGCGGCGGTGCGTCTGCGCGCGCTCGCGGACGAGACCATCGGCGAATGGGATCTCTCGCGCGTCGAGCGCATGGATCACGTCGGCGGCCAGGCGCTCTGGAGCATCTGGGGCCGCAAGCTGCCCGCCGACCTCGTCGAGCTCACCCAGACGCAGCGCGACATCTTCGAGCGCATCGCGCTGCTCGATTCCGTGCGCGAGCCCGCCGAGCGCATCGTGCGCGTCGATCCGGTCACACGGCTCGGCCTCGCGATCTTCTCGTTCTTCGACCACCTGTACGGCGGCATCGCCATGTTCGGGCGCGTGATCCTCGACCTGCTGGTCGTGCTGCGCAGGCCGAAGGTCACGCCCTGGATCGAGATTTCGGCGAACGTTTACAACGCCGGCGCGCGCGCGCTGCCCATCACGGCGCTCGTTGCGTTCCTGATCGGCATCGTGTTGTCGTACCTCTCCGCGCAGCAACTGCGGCTGTTCGGCGCGAACCAGTTCATCGTCAACATTCTCGGCCTCGCCGTGATACGCGAGCTCGGGCCCGTGCTCTCGGCGATTCTCGTGGCGGGGCGCTCGGGCTCGGCCATCACCGCGCAGATCGGCGTGATGCGCGTGACCGAGGAACTCGACGCCATGCGCGTGATGGGCATTTCGCACGGCCTGCGCCTCATCCTGCCGCGCGTGATCGCGCTCGGCGTCGCCATGCCGCTGCTCGTGATGTGGACCGACATCATTGCGTTGCTAGGCGGCGCAATCGCGGCGAAGATCGTGCTGGGCATCGACATTTCGTGGTTCTTCCGCTCGCTGCCCAGCGTCGTGCCGGTCGCCAACCTGTGGATCGGTCTCGGCAAGGGGGTGGCGTTCGGCATGCTGGTGGCGATCGTGGGCTGTCACTTCGGCTTTCGCATCAAGGCGAACTCGCAGAGCCTCGGCGAGGGCACGACCACGTCGGTCGTCACGTCGATCACGATCGTGATCCTCGCCGACGCCGTGTTCGCGATCCTGTTCCAGAACGTGGGGCTGTCATGAGCACGATTACCGCGATGAAGACGACCGGCACGCTCACCACGCCGCTGCGGGAGGTCGCACAGGACCTGCCGCTGCCCGCGATCGGCGAGCCGGTGATCGAGGTGCACGACCTCACGAAGCGCTACGGGCGCAACATCGTCCATCAGCATCTGAACCTCGAGGTCCGGCGCGGCGAGATCGTCACGCTCGTGGGCGGCTCGGGCTCGGGCAAGACCACGCTCGTGCGCCAGATCCTCGGGCTCGAGAAGCCGACCTCGGGCACCATCAAGATGTTCGGCGAGAACATCTCGACCATCGACGCCGAGCGCGCGCGCCTCATGCGCACGCGCACCGGCATGCTGTTCCAGCAAGGCGCGCTGTTCTCTTCGCTCACGGTGTTCGACAACATCGCGCAGCCGGTGCGCGAGCTCGGCAAGGTGCCGTCCGGCCTGATGCGCGACATCGTGATGCTCAAGCTCGAAATGGTCGGGCTGCCGTGCAAGCACGCCTCGAAGATGCCGGCCGCGCTCTCGGGCGGCATGATCAAGCGCGTGGGCCTTGCCCGCGCGATCGTGCTGGAGCCGGAGCTGCTCTTTCTCGACGAACCGACGGCCGGCCTCGACCCGCGCTCCTCCGACGAAGTGGTGGACCTCATCAGCACGCTGCACCGCGCACTCGGCCTCACCGTCGTGCTGGTCACGCACGACCTCGACGCCATGGTCGCGCTCTCCACGCGGGTGGCCGTGCTCGCCGAGCGCAAGGTGCTCGTGGCCGCGCCCGTGGAGGAGGCGGCGTGCGTCGATCATCCGTTCATCCGCGAATATTTTCTCGGCATGCGCGGGCGGCGCGCGCTCCAGGCGCTGCCGCCCGAGCGGCGCGCGAAGCTGCCGCCGGCGGCGCTCGCCTCGGCTGCCGTGGGAGTCAAGCCGTGCTAGCGCCCGCGTACGCCAACAACGGGCGCCGCGCCGCGGCCGCCAACGAAGGAATCTGACGATGGAAAACAAACCGCATGCGTTCTGGGCGGGCATGTTCACGATAGGCTTGCTGATCGTGGTCGGGCTGACCGTCGTCTTCTTCAGCGCCGACCGTGCGGTGCGCGTGCCGTACGACCTCATTTCGCGCTCGAGCGTGACGGGGCTGTCGCCGGACGCGGCGGTGCGCTATCGCGGTCTCGACGTGGGCAAGGTGCAGTCGATCCAGTTCGATCCCAACCGGCCCGGCACGATCCGCATTCGCATCCTCGTCGACAGGAAGGCGCCGATGACGCGTTCCACCTTCGGCACGCTCGCGCTGCAGGGCGTGACGGGGATCGCCTTCGTGCAGCTCGACGACAACGGCCTCGATCTCTCGCCGCTGCATTCCTCCGAGGCGCACGTGGCGGAACTCCCGCTGCGGCCGGGCCTGCTCGACCAGCTCCAGCGCCGCGGTGACGCGCTCCTGCGCAAGTTCGACCGCATCGCAGGCGACATCGACGCCATGCTGTCCGAAGACAACCGCAAGCAGGTGATGGCGGCCGTGAACAGCCTGCAGCAGGCCGCGAGCAGCGTGAACGGGCTCGCCCAGCAGCTCGAGCCCACCACGAAGCAGCTGCCGGGCGCGGTGACCGAACTGCAGCGCACGCTGCACTCGACCAACGCGCTCGTGACGAGCATGAACCGCCCGGACGGGCCATTCCAGACCAACCTGAACAAGGCCGGGACGGCGGCGGCCCAGGCGGGCGCGGCGCTCGGCTCGATCAATGCTTCGATCGAGGATCTTTCGGCGCGCGTGGGTTACGACACGCTGCCGCGCGTCGATTCGCTGACCGACGACGTGCGCTCGGCGATGCGCGCCGTGGACCGCGCCGCGGGCACGTTCACCACGAGCCCGCGCAGCCTGCTGTTCGGCGGCGCGCCGCAGCCCGCGCCGGGGCCCGGCGAGCCCGGCTTCACGTGGCCTGCCACGTCGGCGGCGAAGTAAGTCATCTGCAAAAGAAGGAACCGCAATGTCACGCACATCACGCCTGCCACGATCGACGCAACGCGCCCCCCTGGGCGGCCGCGCCAGGCTTCAGGCCATGCTGGCGGCGCTCGCGCTCGGCGCGCTCCTCGCCGGATGCGCGGGCAATGCGGGCACGGTCACCGACATTCGCTACGACCTCGGGCTGCAGTCCGCGCAGGGTGCACAGGATGCGCCCGCTGCGCCCGCCGCGTCGGGTGCGAAGCCGCCGCTCAAGGTGCTGGGGGTGATCGCGCCGCCGCCGCTCGACAACGACGGCATCCTCTACCGGATGAATTTCGACTCGCAGCGCACGGCGCGCTACGCGAACAGCCGCTGGACGATGTCGCCCGCACGTCTGCTCACGGAGCGTCTGCGCACCTCGCTCGGCGCGCAGGCAACGGTGCTCTCGGGCTCCGACGCCGTGCAGGCGCCGATGCTCAAGGTCGAGCTTTACGAGTTCGAGCAGGTGTTCGAGAGCCCGACTGAAAGCTCGGGCGTGCTGTCTGCGCGCGCGACGCTCTTGCGGGGCGGCAAGGTGCTGGCGCAGCGCTCGTTCGTCACGCGCGCCCCGGCGAGCACGCCGGACGCGGCCGGCGGCGTGCGCGCACTGCAGGCGGCCAGCGACGATTTTGCGAACCAGCTGGGCGCATGGCTGAGCGCGAAGACGCTCGCCGGCACGCCTTGATGGCGGCGCACGTGGGCCGCGCGATGACGGCGCGCGGCGGGGCATCAGGGGTAAGAGCGGGGGCAACGGCGGGATAGCGGCATGATCGAAGCGGGACGGCTCCGGCTGCGCGCCCCGCACGGCGGACGGCGCGGGATGGACGGCGACGAGGGCGGCGAAGGCGGCGGCATTGAGCGCAGCGCGAACGAAGGACACGGCCCGACCTCGAGTGGCGACGCGCGCGCGCCGGGCGCTGCGCATGCGGCTTCGCCATCAGCCTCGCCATCCGTGTCGACTTCAGCAGGCGCTGTCCACGAGCCGGTGCCGCGCCAGGCCTCGACGCTCGCGCGCCAGGCGCTCGCGCTTTACACCGCGCTGATCGTCTACGGCTCGTGGTATCCGTTTTCCGGCTGGCGCTCGCTCGGCCTCAGTCCTTTCGCTTATCTCGGCGATCCGTGGCCGCGCTACTGGACCGTATTCGACATCGTCACCAACGTGCTCGGCTACATCCCGTTCGGCGCGCTCGTCGTGCTTGCCGTGTGGCCGCGCTGGCGCGGGCTTCTCGCGGTGCTGCTGGCCGCCTTGGCGGGCACGCTGCTCTCGGGCGTGATGGAGGCCGTGCAGACCTGGCTGCCCACACGCGTCGCGTCCAATCTCGACCTCGCCTCGAATGCGCTCGGCGCATTGCTCGGCGCGCTCGTCGCGGCGCCCGCCACCGGCGCGCTGCTCGAGCGCGGCTTCCTGCGCCGGCTGCGTTTTCGCTGGTTCGAGCGCGACGCGGCCGTGCTGATGGTGCTGGCGGCGCTCTGGCCGTTCGCGACGATGTACCCCACACCGCGTCTCTTCGGCCTGGGCGAGTGGCCGCGCGCGCTGTGGCAGCGCCTCGACGGCTCGATGCAGGACGCCGTGCTCGCCTGGACGCCCACCGCCTGGCATCTGCGCTCGCTGCCCGACATGCTCGCGGCGCGTCTGCCCGACAGCGGCTGGGAGGCGATCGTCACGACGCTCAATCTCTTCGGCGCGGCGGCGTTCGCCACGCTGCCCATGCGCTTGCGGGCGCCGCGCGCGCGCCTCGTGATGCTGCTCATTGCAACCACGCTCGTCGTCAAGGCCGGCGCCACCTTCCTGCAGTCGCAAAGCGGGCTCATCTTCGACTGGGCGACGCCGGGGGCGCTCGCGGGGCTCGTGTGTGGCACGCTGCTCGCGGTCCTCGCGCTGCGCCTGCCGCGCGCCGCGCGCGCGGCGGCGGCGACGCTCGCGCTCGCCGTGGCCCTCGTGCTCGTGAACGTGCTGCCCGTGAACCCCTATTTCGACGTCGTGCTCGCGGACTGGCGTCAGGGCCGCTATCTGCATTTCAACGGGCTCGCGCGCTGGCTGGCGTGGACCTGGCCCTGGGCCGCGCTCGCATGGACCGCGTTCTCGCTCGAACGCGCGTGGCTCGTGCGGCGCGCACGCAAGGCCGCATGAGTGCGCGCAAGGCCGCGCGACGTCGCGCGGGGCACCCCTGAGCATTTCGGCCGCGCTCGTTATAATCGACCGCATCGCCGCGCAGCCACGCTCGCGCGCATCGCAATGCCAACGCCATGTCTCCAGGCGGGCCGTACGCTTTCAGTCAGCCTGCCCTCACTGCACGACACTCACCGGTACCCCACGCCATGACCGATTCGTTCTACAAGTACCACGTCTTTTTCTGCCTGAACCAGCGTGAGCCCGGCGCGGACCGCCCGAGCTGCGCGAACTGCAACGCGCAGGCCATGCAGGAGTACGCGAAAAAGCGCGTGAAGCAGCTTGGCCTCGCAGGACCGGGCCAGGTGCGCATCAACAAGGCGGGCTGCCTCGACCGCTGCGAGGAAGGCCCGACCGTCGTCGTGTATCCGGAGGGCACGTGGTACACGTATGTCGACGAGAGCGACATCGACGAAATCGTGGTCTCGCATCTGCAGAACGGCCAGGTGGTCGAGCGCCTGAAGATCGACCGCTGATTGCCCCAAAAGCACGACCAGTAAGGACTGCCGCACGATGAACGCCCACACAAGAAAATTCCTGATCGACGGTCCCGTCGGCAAGATCGAATGCGCGCTCGACGTGCCCGACGCCGGCACGGCGCCGCGCGGCATCGCGCTCGTCGCGCATCCGCACCCGCTTTTTGGCGGCACGATGGACAACAAGGTCGCGCAAACGCTCGCGCGCACGCTCGTGCAGCTCGGCTACACGACCTACCGCTCGAACTTTCGCGGCGTTGGCGAGACCGCGGGCACGCACGACAACGGCATCGGCGAACAGGACGACCTGCTCGCGCTGCTCGCGCACATGCGCGCGCAACCGGGCCAGGCCGACGCGCCGCTCGTGCTCGCGGGCTTTTCGTTCGGCACTTTCGTGCTCTCGCACGTCGCGAAGCGCTATCTCGAAGCGGGCGGCGCGATCGAGCGCATGGTGTTCGTCGGCACCGCAGCGAGTCGCTGGGAAGTCGCGCCCGTGCGCGACGACACGCTCGTGATCCACGGCGAACTCGACGAGACCGTGCCCATTCTTTCGGTATACGAATGGGCGCGTCCGCAGGAATTGCCCATCGTCGTGATTCCGGGGGCAGAGCACTTCCTGCATCGCAAGCTGCATATCCTCAAGCGCATCATTGTCGAAGCGTGGCGCTAAGCCCAGCGAATCACACCGGATCACTTCGGATCACGCAATTCAGGGTCACGATGCAAGCGGTTCGTCATCTGCCGCATGCCCCGGGAAATGCGTGAAAAATGCGCGACAGGTATGCGCAAACGTGTGACATCGCCAAAATTCGCCACGACGTGACGCGTATAATGATCGCCGTTTTTGTGCTTGCTGCGGCGCGACTGGCGCGCAGCGCGGCACGAGCATTCCGGCTTTCACAGACCGTGCGCCGCATGGCGCGCTACGTTCATCCCGTCCCAATTCAGCCCGACCTGAACCTATGCGTTTTCTCTCCTCCGGCCAACCGTCTTCTTTCGTCTCTCCTTCCATCGTCCGCAATGTCACGCTCGCAGCGCTGCTGCCCGCCACGCTCCTCGCGAGCGCGACGGCCTTTGCGCAGGTCCCGCCGCCCGGTGTGAACGCGCGCTCGTGGGTGCTCGTCGACGCCACCGCGAACCAGGTCCTCGCCTCCGGCAACGCCGATGAGCGCGTCGAGCCCGCATCGCTCACGAAGCTCATGACCGCGTACCTCGTATTCGAGGCGCTGCAGACGAAGAAGATCACGATGGATCAGATCGTCACGCCGAGCGAAGCCGTGCGCCGCGTGAAGAACGACGAATCGCGCATGTTCATCGAAGCGAACAAGCCGGTGTCGGTGCATGACCTCGTGTACGGCATGATCGTGCAGTCGGGCAACGACGCGGCCATCGCGCTCGCCGAACTCGTGGGCGGCAGCGAATCGAACTTCGTCACGATGATGAACGCCGAGGCGCAGAAGCTCGGCATGGCGCACACGCACTTCGCCGACGTGAACGGCATGCCCGACCCGCAGCACTACACGACGGCGGGCGATCTGGCGATTCTCTCGACGCACTTGATCCGCGATTTCCCTGAGTACTACGGCATCTTCTCCGTCAAGGATTTCAAGTACAACAACATCAAGCAGCCGAACCGCAACCGTCTGCTGTGGATCGACCCGACCGTCGACGGGCTCAAGACCGGCCACACCCAGGCTGCGGGCTACTGCCTGATCGCATCGGCGCGGCGTCCGATTTCGGCCGGCGGCGAACGCCGTCTCGTTTCGGTGATGATGGGCGAGCAGAAGGAGCACGACCGCGTGCAGGACAGCATGAAGATGCTGAACTACGGCTATAGCGCCTACGACACCACGCGCATTTACCAGGCGAACCAGGCCGTGGCGACGCCGCGCGTGTACAAGGGCACGCTCGACGCCGTGAAGGTCGGCGTGCAGAAGGACCAGTACGTGACGCTGCCCAAGGGCGCCGCCGACAAGGCCAGGCCGCAGGTCGAACTCAACAGCCCGCTGATCGCGCCGTTCACGGTCGGCCAGCAGGTCGGCACGGCGAAGTTCGTGGGCGCGGACGGCAAGGTGCTCGCCCAGATTCCGCTCGTCGCGCTCGAAGCGGTGCCGCAGGCCGGTATCGTGGGCCGCGTGTGGGATTCGCTCATGCTCATGGTCAACAAGAAGAAGTGATGACGGGCACTGCAGCGGCCGAGCCGCTCGTCTGGCTGAACGGCGAGCTCACGCCGCTGTCCGAAGCGCGGATTCCCGTGCTCGATCGCGGCTTCATCTTCGGTGACGGCATCTACGAGGTCGTGCCCGTTTATGTGCTCGCCGTTGGCGAGGGTGAGGCACGCGTGCGTGTGCCGTTTCGCATCGAGCATCATCTCGCGCGGCTCAAGCGCTCGCTCGAGAAAGTCGGCATTGCGAATCCGTTCGACGAAGCGGGCTGGCGCGCGCTGGTCGCGCGCCTGATCGAGGCGAACGAAGCGGTTGGCGCGCTCGCGCGCGATGGTCACGCCAACGTCTACGTGCAGGTCACGCGCGGCGTTGCGCCGCGCGGCCACGCGTTTCCGGCGGCGGCCACGCCCACCGTGTTCGCGATGGTCAATCCGCTCAAGCTGCCCGCCGACGCGCAGCGCGAGCACGGCGTGCGCTGCGTCACCGCTGAAGACAAGCGCTGGCTGAACTGCGACATCAAGTCGACCTCGCTGCTCGGCAACGTGCTGATGGCGCAGCACGCGGTGGAAAACGACGCGTTCGAGACGATCCAGCTGCGCGACGGCTGGCTCACCGAGGCGTCGTCGTCGAACGTGTGGGTCGTCAAGGGCGGCGCGCTCTTCGCGCCGCCGCGCAGCAACCGCATTCTCGAAGGCATCCGCTATGGCCTGATCGAGGAACTGGCCGAGGCTTGCGGCGTGCGCTTCGAGGCGCGCGAAATTGCCGAAGCGGAATTGCGCGAGGCCGACGAGATTCTCGTGACCTCGGCGACCAAGGAAGTGCTGGCGGTTGTTTCGCTCGACGGCAAGCCCGTCGGCGACGGCAAGCCGGGCCCGGTCTATGCCGCGCTGTACGCGGCCTATCAGTGCGCGAAGCAACGCGAGGCGCAGTTACAGGCTCAGGCGCTGCACGCACGCGCCACCGAGCTACAGGAAGTGGAGAAATGAATATGGCCCAGACAGGCAACCCTGAGGCGAAAGAATCGCTGATCGAATTCCCGTGCGACTTTCCCATCAAGGTGATGGGCAAGACGCATCCGGAATTTCAGGACACCATCGTGACCGTGCTGCGCGAATTCGACGGCGGCTTCGACGCGACGACCATCGAGTCGCGCCCGTCG
>DATBXG010000494.1:0-3732 GCA_036514415.1 Paraburkholderia sp. | reverse complement strand
GCGCCTCTGCCGCATTCGCGTGCTGCTCGAGCACGTGCTCGACCCCCAGCCCGACGAAGGCCGCATCGAGCCGTTCCAGTTCGGCCACCGTGCGGCGCAGTGCTTCGGTATCGAGGCAGAACGCGTCGCCAAAGAGCGCGTCGCGTGTCTTGTCGAGCCGGCGTGCGTCGCGAATCGCGCGTTTGAGCTCGCGCTGGCGGGCGAAGCGGGCGAGATCGACATGGCGCGAGAGCGCGGCGAGCAGCGGCTGCAACGACGCGCCGACCTGCGCTGCTTCCCCGTCGCCATGATGGCTACCGTGGCTGCCGTGCGCGAGCATGCGGTTGAACCGTTCGATGCTGTTGCGCAGCCGCCGGAACGCGTCGATCACGTCGCGGATCAACTCCGCGCGCTCGCGTCCCGACGCGGGGCGCAGCGTGGTGATCGTGGCCGCGAAGCCGTCCGCGCCGGCCGACGCCGATGCGCCAGGTGCCTGCGCCAGGGATGTTGCGCTAACGAGGCGCCGGCTGCTCGCCAATTCCTGCCTCCGTCTGCTGAATGTCCGTTCGATGTATTCTACAGGATATAACGATTCAGAGATGCAGCGTATGAATCGGCATCGATTGGCATCGATCGCGCGGCGCCGCAATCCCGTGGCGTTGCGCCGCATGCACTAAAATTGCCGCTTTTGCGCCGCGGCTTTGCATCCCGTCGGCAAACCGTCCAGGCGCTTTTTCCCGCTGTTCATGACCCAACCTGCCCCGGCACCGGAGACGGCGTCCGAAGACCCGCCCAGTCTTTTTCGTAATCGCGGCTTCCAGCGTTTCTATGGCGCGCGCGTGCTGTCGTCGCTCGCCTTCCAGATGCTCGCCGTCGCCATGGGCTGGCACATTTATGCGCTCACGCATAGCGCGTTCGCGCTCGGTCTCGTCGGCCTTGCGCAGTTCCTGCCGATGTTTTGCCTCACGCTCGTCGTCGGCCACGTGGCGGATCGCTACGACCGCCGGCGCATCGCATCCGTCTGCCAGCTCGTCGAATGCGCTGCGGCGCTGACCTTCGCGGCCGGCACGCTCGGCGGCTGGCTGGGCGCGCCGCACATCTATGCGCTCGCGGCCTGCGTGGGCGCCGCGCGCGCGTTCGAGTCGCCCGCCATGTCCTCGCTCTTGCCTGGCGTCGTGCCGCGTTCGCAATTGCCGAATGCCACCGCGTGGTCGACGTCGGCGAATCAGACGGCGAACATCGTCGGCCCGGCGCTGGGCGGCCTGCTCTTCGGGATCGGCGCGACGCCGGCCTACGCGGCCTGCACGCTCGCTTTCGCCGCGGCGGCCACGCTCTCGGGCACGATCCCGATGCGCGCGAAACCGCCCGCGCGCGCGCCGGTCACGCTCGAATCGGTGTTCTCGGGCATCGCCTTCATCCGTTCGCAGCCCGTGATTCTCGGCGCGCTGTCGCTCGATCTGTTCGCCGTGCTGTTCGGCGGCGCCACGGCGCTGTTGCCCGTGTTCGCCCGCGACATCCTGCACGCGGGGCCGATCGCGCTCGGACTGTTGCGCTCGGCATCGGCCGCCGGCGCGCTGGCAGGCTCGATCTGGCTCGCGCACTTTCCACTGCGGCGCCGCCCGGGCCTCGCGATGTTCGGCGGCGTGATCGTGTTCGGCTGCGCGACGATCGCGTTCGGGCTTTCGCGCAACATCGTCGTGTCGCTCATCGCGCTGGCGGTGCTGGGCGCCTCGGACGTGGTGAGCGTGGTCGTGCGCACGTCGCTCGTGCAGCTGCGCACGCCCGAGGAAACGCTTGGCCGCGTGAGCGCGGTCAATTCGCTTTTCATCGGCACGTCCAACCAGCTTGGCGAGTTCGAATCGGGCTTGACCGCCGGCTGGTGGGGCGCGCAGCGCGCCGTGCTCGTTGGCGGGGCGGCGACCCTCTGTGTCGCGCTGCTGTGGATGTGGCTTTTCCCGGCCCTGCGCGACACGCGCTCGCTCGAGCGCGAAGAGACGCGCGCCGCCGAGAGCGCGAACTAATCGTACCGGCAGACGGCACGCCCAGCCGAAAGCGTCTTGGCGAAGGCGCGCCGCGCCCAGCGGCGCCTCGTCCCGACGATGCCGCGCGCCAGGAATTGCCGTTATCCTTGCTCCAGTGCCCGCTCGCGGCGGGCCCCGTTTTTCTCATCCATCGAACACGTCATGCATCAATCGACCATCGCCCCGAGGGGTGCCGCATGCGCGTAGGCCGCCCCGTCAAGGCGCTGCCGCAGCCGCTGTGCGATTACTGCGGCGCGAAAGCGGTGCTCGCACGCTTCGCCGACGAGGCCTACCCGTATCGCGACGATCACGGCCCGCTCTGGGTCTGCACGCCCTGCGAAGCGTGGATTGGCGTGCCCGCGCGCAGCACGCGCAACGTGCCGCTCGGCCGCCTCGCCAACGCCGCGCTGCGCGACGCCAAGAGCCGCCTGCACGACGCGCTCGAACCGCTCGTCGCCGCGAAGATGCGGCGCGACAAGGTCAACGCCTTCGAGGCGCGCGGCAAGGCGATACGCTGGCTGGCGGGGGAGCTGGGCTTCGATCTGCCCAATCCGTCGATCCACCTTCTGACGCTCGATCAGTGCGAGCAGGCCATCCACCACATCGAGGCGTTCGTGGCCGCGCGGCGCGGCGAGGGCGACCCGCGCTGAGGCGTCTGCCGTACCCACGCGGTTGACCGGTCGCGAGGCGAAGGCGATGCGCGCCGCATGTCTGTCACCGATAGTTACATTCGAATTGGCGGGCGACGCTCAATGTTCGGCGCGGCGTGCCGTTATTGCACGGAACAGACTCTTACGTGCCCTTTCCATGGCCAGGACGATCCCTTTTCCGCCGCGCTCGCAAGCCGGTCGCGCCCGTCGCAGCAAGGCGATGCTGCTGCCGATCCCGCGCGCCGTCGCCAATGAGCTCGCGCTGCAAGTGCATCTCGCGCTCGCTGCGCTCCGCCACGGCGGCACCGGCGACGACGCACGCGCCATGCTTCATGCTCACGTGCTCGCGCAATCGATTGCGGAGGCCGGCTACGGCGTGCTCGAACCGGAGCATGTGCGCCTGGCGGACGCCGCGCTGATCGCCTGCTTTGAGCGTGGCAACACGGGTGGCGGCTGGCAACTGGACGAGGCCGGCTTCGCGGCGCTCGCGCAGCTCGTGACCGTGTACGACCGCCAGTTGCAGAGCGCACCGCTGTGGGCGTTGACGGAGGCGAGCGAGCGGCTCGAGCGCATGGGCGCCAGTGAGACCAGTCAGCAGGCGTTGCGCAAGAGCGCGTGACGCGGGCCGCGCCGGGTACGCGGATTGCGACCGCATGGTGTACCGGCAGGCAGGCGACGTCGCGGACAGGAAGTGGGGAGCAAGCAGTACGGTGCAGTGAACGATCGCTCTTTGTGAGACGAGCAGGATCGCGACGCGAGTGACGGAAGGCAGCCGCCGATGTAACCCCAAAAACGCGTGGCGGGTTGCAAGACTTTCCCGATGTCGCCGGTCAGGCCACCCGGTTGGGCCATGGGTCGGGCCACCAGCCGGCGTTGTGGCGACATTGGCACGAGATTTGACGCCGGGTGCGAATCGTGTTGACTTCGGACAGGTGGCGTGACTAAAATTCGCCCGTCTTAACAAAAGGGGCTGACGCCTTGGACAGTAGCAGTTGTCGATCTTCGAACAGTTTCGCTGCCTGACCGGCAGGACGTCCGCGCTCCCTTTCTTTCAGCCGCCGTCTTGCCAGCCAGGCAGATGG
>DATBXG010000493.1:0-4319 GCA_036514415.1 Paraburkholderia sp. | reverse complement strand
GAGCCAGTCGCCCGTGCCCCCCACCGTCGCCGAAAAGCCCGGCGGCGCCTGATTGTCGCGCTCGTGACTGCTCGGCACGAGATGCACGACGCTGCCGTCGAGCGCGAAATAATCCACGTTGACATATGACTCATAGTGCGGCGTGGTGATATCGACGATGAGCGGCATGCCTTGCGTCAGCTGCGCGTCGGGTGGCCGCGTACGGATCGTCGCGCCGCCGCCCGCCTCGTGATTCGCGCGCCAGTACGGCGCAAACGCGCTCACGACCTCGCAGTTGTGATTGTCCACCGCGATCACGTCGAGTTTCGCACCCTGCCCTCCCGGCGCTTTTGCGACCGCGTCGCGCACGTGCGCCATGTTCTCGCCCGCATGTGCAAAGCCGCGGACCTGGATCACATGCTCGGGCAGCGAGGCCGCGAGCGCCGAGCACGGCATGCGCGCGAGCGTCGAGTTGAGCGCTGCGAGCGACGCCGCGTCGGCCACCGCGGCGCTAACCGCCGGCGCCAACGCCGTCGCGCTCGCGGCGGGCGCATTCGCGACGACGGCGGCCGGCGCTGCTGCATGCACCGGCGTGGGCTGCGCTTCCGAGGCCATCTTCACCGGGCTGGCCGGCGCGATGGCAGCCACGGACGGCTTCGCGCGCGGTACCTCATGCCCGGAAAACACGCGGTATCCGACCCATAGCCCCGCAGCGACGACAATAGCACCCGCGCCAACGGCCCCCATGCGCGCGCCAGTGAACGCCGACGCGTGCGCAAGCACGCCCATGCCCGCCAGAAACTGATTGATGCTCGCCGTGCGCGATGCGCGGTCAAACGAAAGCGCAGCGCTCAACGTGCGCCATTGGCCGCGATCGAGGCCCTGCGGCCGCTCGGCGCGCATCTTGTCACTGCGCGCCTGGGTCGCGGACTTGCGGTTGAACGGATGCTTGCCCGTGAGCAGTTCGTAGGTCACGCAGGCGAGCGCGTAGACATCGTCGCGTGGATCCGGCTCCCGGTGCTCGAACATCTCCGGGCTCGCGTAGGCGGGCGTGATGCCGCCGAGCGTGGCAGGATCGAACACCGTGACATCGGGATCTTCTTCGGGCCGCTGAAAAACACGGGCGATGCCGAAGTCGATCACTTTCACATCGCCGCCATCGGTGAGGAAGACATTGGCGGGCTTGAAATCGCAATGCACGAAGCCACGCTCGTGCGCATAGGCTAGCGCCTGCCCCATGCCGGCGATGATCGGACGCGCCTTCTCGAACGGCATGCCCGCGAAACCCGGCGCGCGCAGCAGCTTGCTGAGCGGCTTGCCGGAGAGATACTCCATCGTGAGGTAGACGAGCGGGCCGTCGCGGTCGAAGTCGTACACCGTGACGATGTTCCGGTGCGCGAGCGTCTGCGCCTTGCGGGCCTCGCGCTGGAGCGCGATCAGCGAAGTCGGCTGACCGCGAAACTGCACGTTCAAGACCTTGATCGCAATGTACGGTTTGCGGTCCGAAGCTTCGAGCTTGCGCAGGTCGAGCGCCTTGTATACGGTGCCCATGCCGCCCACGCCCAGACATTCCTCGAGCACGAAGCGCCCGTTGAGCGTGTCGCCGATACCCTTCAGATGCTCCGCGTCGTCGCCTGTGGCAGCGGCGCGCGCGGCCACTAGCGTCTCGTGAATGCGGGTTGAGTCGTCAGGGTCCGCCGTGTTGTCCTGACGGTGCTCGATGCGGCGCAGGACCTCGGCGTAGACGGCATCGGGCAACGGACGGACGGTCTGCGTCTCGTCCACGGCTTCGCGCAGGCGAGCGCAATTGGCCACGTCGACCGCGAGCACGTGGTCGATCTCGGCGTAGAACGCCTCGCGCGAGAGCGTCCCGCTCTGGAATGTCTGGATCAGCTGCGAAAGGCTCATCGTCATTCGTATGCCTTCAACTCAGCTTCAGGCTGGCCGACGCGCTTTTCCGCGCATGATCGCGGCGCATGATCGCCGTCGAGTCCGCTGCAGCGTGGCCACGTCATCCTTCAAAGGATACAGAGTCCCCGCCCGGTCTGCGCACACCGTGATCTCCGCCAGCGCGCGCAATGCACCTTGCAGCAAGGTGTGAAGAAAGATTAGTCCGCCGCCGCGCGCTGTGCAATCGGTGCCTGAACTAGCCTCGCCGCCCGCACATACGTGTTGCCGCAAATCCAACCGCTGTGCCGCCCCCTGTTGGGCGCTCGCCATCAGCGCGCTCGCATTCGAACGCTGCCACGCGCCCTGCCGGCTCGCGGCAACTCGCCGCAAAGCCCCGCTGCGCAAGGCGCAAAGCCTTTCTTGCGATACGGA
The DNA here is from genome assembly GCA_036514415.1 of Paraburkholderia sp. Taxonomy (GTDB): domain Bacteria; phylum Pseudomonadota; class Gammaproteobacteria; order Burkholderiales; family Burkholderiaceae; genus Paraburkholderia. The sequence continues at coordinate 2,018 of DATBXG010000493.1, read as the reverse complement.
CCGCATCGCTGGCACAGCCCGTGCATCAAGAGGAGCGAGCCCGCAACATACTGCAGCTCAATCGCCAACTACGCTGTACTGCCCTTCTGGAGAACTGTCATGAGCAAGCTGATGATCGCAGACCTGAGCGTCGCGCAAGAACTCGACCGCCGTGAAATGAGCGCCGTGCGCGGCGGCTGGAGCCTGTGGCCCGTCTACCCGGGTCCGAGCTTCAAGTACGACACGACCAACTTCACCGCCTCGCAGCTCATCGGTCAGACGAACACCATCGAGGCCAACGTGGGCAACGACGTGGCATTCGCTTCGAACATCCACGCCACGGTCAACCCGGTGCAAAAAGCGAGCAACGTGATCAACTTCTGATCGCCACGGCCGCGGCGCGACTGGACCAAGTGGGTCGCGCCCGCCGGCATGGATTCACTTGCGTTGCGCTTGCATGCACCCCGCTCATCCTTATTGGAGGCTCAACATGACTTCCCTCGTTATCCGCGAGCTGGAGCCCGGCACGGACCTCGACCGCCGCGCCATGGCTGCCGTACGCGGCGGCAACAACAGCTACGGCTCGATCGCCAACATCACCGTGTCGCCGAACATCGTGCAGAACATCTCGCAGATTCAGGTGGTCGACGTCGCGGCGCTGAACAACATCGGTTACATCGGCGCGGGCTTCGGGCCGCTGAATCTCAAGGTCAATCCCTCGCAATACGCGAGCACCGGCGCGTTTCTCTGACCGCTGCCGCGCCCCCGGAATGCAGACGGTGCCGCAAGGCACCGCCTGCTTCCTTGCGTGCTCCACCGCCTATACTCAGACCATACTCACCCGTCACCCCTCTCATGGAGCCGAGCATGAGCATTCTCGTCATCAAGGATCTTCCGGAAAGCGTCGAGCTGGACAGGCAGGCCATGGCCGCGATCACGGGCGGCGCGAGAGTCGCCTCGCACCAGACGCAGCTCACGCCGCGGCCATACATCGGAGTCCGTGTGGAAATCGAGGGCGCGCCAACGCAGCGCGGGCCGGCCAGCGCCACCGTTACGCGGCCCCGCCCCACGTTATTGCGCTGAAACTCACGCGGCGCGCGCCGTCATGGCCGGCCGCGTGAGCGCCGGCGGAAACACGCACCACGATCCGTCGTCGTGACGGAAGAAGAAGATTGCAATCGTGCGTGCGGGGTGCGCCGCCTCGACGCACACATAACGCAGCCGATGGTCCTGCGTGCGGCTAAAGCGCACCACGCGGGCCGGCACGCGTGCATTGGGGGCGAGCCACTTGTCGACGAGGGCGCGCAGCGACGATTCGGTGGGGTTCATGATGGTCTCCGAAGCGTGTGGTCATGGGTATGGCGGGGGATCGACCGCAAGCGCCGCTCAAGCCGCCTGCACGGCGAACGCAGCGTGGCGGGCTTGCACCCGGTGCGCCTGAACCAGCGCGCGAACGACGCGCAGGCCGGCGAGCGGATGGGCAATGCAGGTGCGGACCTGTTCGCTGCGGCCCTTTCCGTCCACACACCACGTGCAGAAGTGCTCGCAGTTGTTGCTGAGCAGCCGATAGTGGTCTTCACCGAGACGCGAACGCGCGCGCGCAACGGCTGCCCGGCCCGCATAGGCCGCGAACGGATGCGCGACGACAGCGACTTCGTGACCGGCTGCGAAGCGCTCGAGCGTGACCTCTTCGATCGGGCCGCTATGCAGCGACGTGCACAGACCGGCGTAGTGAACGACGCGGCCGTCGCCCACATAGATGCCGTGGTGGCTGTAGCCCGCGCGACGCGACACGAGATGCGCGCCGAGCGGCGGTTCCGCTGCGTTCATCGTCGGTTGAAGATCGAGGCTCATGGCTGCATCCGTCTGGCTGGTTGCCGGCTTCCCGTATTGCTGATGGGTTCGGCGGTTGCCAACTAACCTGCATCAGACATGCCAGGCGGCCCGATAACGGTCGCATAAGGGTTTGCGGGAGAGTGCGCGAGGCGGCAGCGCCAGCGTGTCAGCGGCGCGCCAACGGATACGGCTCGACTATGTCG
>DATBXG010000492.1:0-16645 GCA_036514415.1 Paraburkholderia sp. | reverse complement strand
TGTCGCCGCCGCCCGGTGCGCGCACGCGAGCGTCAGGTCTTCGCGCCGCGCTTGTCCGATCGTCGCGAGCAGTGGGCAGGCGCCGACAAAATCGAGCGGCTCCGCATACGGTTCGAGCAGCGCGTAGAGCGCCGCAGGCGCAACCAGCAGATCTTCTGCAGAGTCACCATAGCTGGCGTAGTTCACGTTTTCACCCAGCTCGCGCAGGGTAGCCTCGTCGTCGGAATCGATACGCGCGAGCCATGCGAGCCGGTGAGCGGCGTCCGGCAGGTTGTCGCCGAATGCCGCCGCCACCGCCCAGGCGCGATAGTGGCCGCCCAGGCGCCGGTCGACGAGGATGCTCGTGCAGACATCGGGCGCCGTGTCGATATCCGCACGCAGCAAGGGGTGCCGCAGCAATCCGGTAGCGATGTGATGGTCGATATAGTCGATCGTCACGCCGCGCTCGAGCAGCGCGAGCACGGCAGCGCGATTGACGTCGAACGAGACGTCGAGCGCGGTCACATGGTCGCCTCGGCTCGCGGTGACCCGCTGCAGCAGCGCGTTGTCCCGTTTCGGCCCGGTGATCAGCACGGCGTCGTGCGGCGTTGCGAGGCGCAGTTGATGCAGTGCGAACAGGCCGTCCGCGTCGCCGTTGCATACGTCGAAGTATCGCATCGGGCTCCCCACATCCTCGCGCGCGCTCGCGTGCGCTATTGGCACACCTCGTCCTCATGGTCCGAGGCCGTCTCGCCGCTGCGCAGCATCGCTTCGCCAGGTTCGAGCACCGCTAGCGCCGCTGCACGGCCAAGCGCCTGCAGCGCCGTGATAGCCTCCGCCGAAAAATCGAAGTCGCGCGCAAACGTCGCTTTGCCCATGCTGGCACCATCGAGCGCAATCCGGTGGATCTGCACGGGCGCGTGGTTGCCCATCAGACGGATGTACTCCGGCGACTGCCGCACGCGCGCGGCAGCGGCGGCGTCGAGCTGGCCGGTGATGCGCTCGACGAGATCGCGGAAGTCGTTGGCGTTTTCCTCGAACCGCAGATCGTTGCGCACCCGGTCCGCATAGACGATCTCGTCCCTGCGCAGCATCACCTCGAACAGATTCGACGGCAGCGGCCGGGCACCGGAAAACAGGTCGACGACGAACACACGCCCCGCTACCTGGCCGCAGCGCTCGATCACGAGATCCAGCGGCGAGTTGCTGACGATGCCGCCGTCCCAGTACGCGCGGTCCTCCACGATCGTCCACGGCATGGCGGGCGGCAGGCTGCCGCTCGCGAGCAACTGCTCGGGTGTCAACCGGTCGACGTAGCTGTCGAAGATGCGCCGCTTGCCGCTTGCGACGTCCACGGCGCCGAGCAGCAGGCGTGTCGGGCTCGCCGCCAGCGCGTCGAAGTCGACGTAGCGGCGCAAGAGCGCAAGCATGGGCTGCGTGTCGTAGTAGCTCGTCCACCATGGCGCAAAGCTGCCGATTCCCGGCGCGCCCATCCACCAGCGCGGACGCATGAAATTCGGCACGCCAAAGAGCGCGAGATGCCAGGCCAGTTCGGTCTGACGCAGCTGCGCGCAAGACTGCGGCGCGGCGAGACCTTCGATCGACAGCTCGCGCCAGAAGGCATCGAGCGCCGCAACCGCCTGGCCGGGATGGCTTGCGGCGATCGCGCCGTTGAACGCGCCGATGGACACGGCCGAGACGATGTCGGGGCGCACGCCATGCGACTCGAGCGCGGCGATCGCCCCGCTCTCGAACGCCCCGAGCGCGCCGCCGCCTTGCAGGATGAGCACGGTCTGCGAAGGCAGCGCACCGAGGCGCGAGCCCGCCTGCGCCAGCGCCGCACAACTGCCCCCGAGATTGCGCCGGTGGCGGATCATCTCTTCGGCGGCGACGGCTTCGTCGGCCGGCGTGCCGATCGAGAACATCGCCCGCAGCACGTTGTGCTTCATGAATAGCAGCGAGTACGGCCGCTGCGGAAACTCACCGCGCTCGACGATCTCGTGTGCATCGGACGGATCGCCGAGAAAGTTGTAGGGCACGTCGAAAACGTCCCCATAGAAGATCGAGACGTCACGGTACGGCATGCGTGCGCCGCGCATGTTGCGGGCGGCGAGGCGCCCCTGGCGCACCGCGTTGTCCCAGTGCTCGACGCGGTGGCGCGCGCCCAGCATAGGGTCATGGAAATTCGCGACGTCGCCTGCCGCATGGATGTCCGGGTCGGAGGATTGCAGACACTCGTCGACGAGCACGCCATCGGCCAGCTCGATGCCACTGCCGGCCAAAAATGCGCAGTTCGGCTCCACGCCGGTAGCCACGACGGCAAGATCGCAGGCAAGCGAGCGGCCATCCGTGAGCACCGCGCCCGCGAGCGCGTCGCGCCCCGTGAAACGTTCGACCGTGAGCCCGGTCAGCACCTCGACGCCGTGCTCCGCGCAAAGCTTCCTGAAATGCTCTGAGAGCAAGGCCGAATGCAACTGCGGGAACAGCTGGGCGCTGCGTTCGACCAGCGTCACGTCGAGGCCCAGCTCGCGCAACGCCGCCGCGACCTCGACACCGACGAAGCCTGCGCCGATCACGAGCGCCCGGCGCCTGCTCGCCGCTTCGGTTCGCAACGCAACGGCATCGCCGATATCGTGCAGACGGTGCACGCCCGCCAGCGAGGCGCCGGGAACATCCAGCATGCGCGGGGACGCACCCGTCGCGATCAGCAGCTTGCCGTAGCCCACCTCGCTGCCGTTTTCGAGCTGCACGACATGCGCGGAGCGATCGAGCGCTGCGGCCCTCGCGTGCAGCAGCAACGCAATGTTCTGCTTCTCGTAGAAGTCCGCCGGGTGGATCGTGACCCGCGCGGCGCCGACCTTGCCCGTGAGGAAGCCCTTCGTGAGCGGTGGCCGCCGGTACGGCAAAACGGGTTCGCCGCAGAGGATCGCGATGCTCCCGCCAGGTTCTTCGTGGCGCAGCGTGCGCGCCGCGGACACGCTCGCAATGCCGCCGCCCACCAGCACATAGTCGAAGCGCCGCTCGCGCATGCCCTGCTCCGACGCCGCGTTCATCGGGCCGCCGCCTCGTGATCGCGCGAGGCGAGTGCATCCTTGATCGCCAGCACGAAGCGGGAAACCTTCTCGACTGCCACGTCGGTTTGCATCTCCCGCGCGGAGATCGCACACGTCGCAATCGGCGCGCGCCGCGCGAGCCGCTGCATCTGTGCGAACGCGTCTTCGCTCCCGCTTCCGCCCATCGTGCAGAAGAACGCCACCGTGCGCATCTGGTGCCAGTGCAGCGAAAGCCACGTCGAGACCGGCGTCGACGCGCGCGCCGCCCACACCGGCGTGCCGATCAGGACGACGTCGTAATCGGCAAGTGCATGCGTCATCGGCTGCAAGTACGCGGGGCGCTTCAAGCCCACGTCGAGAATCGAACGCAGGAAGCCCAGCGGCCCCGTACGTCGCCGGACTTCGACCTCGCGCAGCCGTTCGTAATCCCCTTCGAGTTCGGCGGCGAGGCGACCGGCAAACTCCGCCGTCGTCTCACTGCGCGAATAGAAGACCACGAGGATACGTGATGATGCATTCAAGGCAATCTCCCCAAGGTTTCACCGATGCGCGAACCATGCCGCGCGCCGCGCTATGCGCGACGCTTCCCTTCGATATGCGGCTGGCGTGCCGCAATGAGCCGCAGCTCGTCGAGCAGGTTCGCGGCCGCATGCAGCAGATCGTCGAGCGAGACGATGCCGATCAGTCCGCCGTCTTCGCCCACCACGGGCAGCCGGCGCACGCCATGGAGGCGCATGCGCTTTGCGAGCAGCCAGACATCGTCGGCGCCATGTGCGACCAGCGCCGGGGTCGACATCACGTCGCCGGCGTACAGCTTGCCGGCCGCCGCGTCCGGGCTCACCACGGCCAGCACGATGTCCCGATCGGTCAACACGCCGACGGGCACGCGCACCCCCTCGTCGTCTCGCACCACCACCAGATCTCCAGCATGCAGCGCACGCATTCTCGCCGCGGCCTCGACGATGGACGTTTGCGGGTCGCAGGTGGCAACCTCGCGTGTGCAAAGCGTAGCGGCGTTCATTTCATCACCCTCCATTGGGCGAGCAGTTGTTCACACGCACCCACCTGGCGTGCATCTTCGCAAACAAGCGCGAGCGGGACGCCGGCATTCGCGGCCTGCAGCGGAACGAAATCGGACGCCAGCGCGTCACCGTACCGGTGGGCGAGGAGAACCGCTGTACATACGATGGCCGACGCCGTCACGATGCCGAACGCCAGGCGTTCGAATCGACGAAAGAAGCGATACATGGCAGCGCTCCCCGTGTCATTCGACGCTCAGAAGATTGACGATCGTGTGCACGCCCGGCGTCGCTTTGGCGGCTCCGTAGACGAGCTGGCGCTCGGCGTGCGAGGCGACCTTGCCGGTCAGCGTGACCGTGCCGCCGTCGATCCTGATTTCGACGTGTTTCGCTTCGCGCTCGCCGTGCCGCCCAATCGCGGCGCGAATGCCGCGTGCGATGTCTTCGGCCGAGGTTGCGCCGCGAATGCGGATCTTGTCCTCGACGCCGGTCACACCGAGCAAATGCGCTATCGCCTGCTGCGCAGCGTGGCTCTGGTACCCCCAGTCGCACTCGCCGAGCAACGTGACGCGCCCCTTCTCGACCTCTACCTGCACATCCTGATTGTTGACGCCAACGGTCCATTCGAGGATCGAGCGCGCCGTGTTCGCGATGTCCTCGTCACTGCGCGCTTCGTGCCGCGGAACACGCACCTCCATCTCCACGGCGATCCCGCGCACGCCCGCAACCCGGGCCGTCGCCCGTTGCGCGGCGAGCTTCGCCGCGTAGCTCGCCGGATGGCCCGACAGCGTCACCACGCCGTGAGACACCTCCACGCCGATCGTCGCCGGCTGGATCGACCGGTCGCTCGCAATCTCGGCCTCTACGTCATGCTTCAATTCCAGATCGGATTTCATCGCAGTCCACTCCTCATTTCGTCCCGACGCAGTTTCGTCTCAGCCAGGATTCATGCCGCCGGTACCGAAGCGAAATGCCCGCGAACAAATTCACGCACCCGCGCGAGGTTGGCGGAGGCGGTAGCAGGAGGCATCGCCGGGCCGACTTCGTCGAAATGCAGGTGCCCGATCAGATCGAAACCGGATGCGCGGAAAACATGCGTATCCTGCAGCAGCTGCATTGCCTGCCACCGGCCGTCTTCCACGAACGAGGCCAACGGCGCGGCGGAAACGGTCGCCACGACGGCGCGGCGCCCGGACAGCAAGCCGTGCACGCCGTCAGGTTGCGTCGCGTACGCGAAGCCGCGGCTGAACACGCGGTCGATGTAGCCTTTCATCATCGCGGGCATCGCCATCCACCAGAGCGGATAGATGACCGTCACGACATCGGCCGCGAGCACGTCTTTCTGGGCGATCAGAACGTCGGCCATGCGAACGTGCACGTCGCTGCCTTCGGTCAATTCCTCGGCGGACAGCACGGGATCGAACCCCATGCGGTAGAGGTCATGAACGCGCACGTCATGACCGATGCGGACCAGTTCTCCAACGTAGGCACGCGTCACGCTCATGGTGAAACTGTCTTCCACCGGATGGGCGACCACGATCAGGTGTTTCTGCATGGCGGTGGCTCCTTTCAAAAACCGCTGCATACGGACACGATCATCGTGCGCGCGTTCGTTGCCATCCGATTGACACACGTCAACCAGGATGTCGATCAATCCTTTGCGCGCTGCGCCGCCTCGCGTCCCGTGGTCAGCTCGACGATTTCCGCGGTGATCTCACCGGTGCTCTCGGGCGGGTGTGTCGTTCGACGCGTGGTTCATGGGCACGGTACTTCTCCGCGGCGTCACGCCAGCACGAGTTCGTCGATGACCGCGCTCACGCCAGGCTGCGCCCACGCCGCACCGCGCGCGACGGCACGTTCGGCTTCCGAGTCGACCGTGCCCTTCAGCGTCACGACGCCGTCGCTCATCTCGACATGGATGTGGCTGACCTCGTCTTCGGCGTGGCGCTGGAGCGACTTGCGGATGCGCTCGCTGATCTTGAGAGGATCCATGCGCCGGCTCGCCTCCACACGGCTCGTGATGCCCGTGACGCCACGCAGGCGCACGAGCGAGTGGATCGCAAGCTCGCGCTGCCATTCCCATTCGACGGCCCCGTCCAGGAAAAGGTGACCGTTCACCACCTCGACCTCCACTGCCCGTTGCGGCACGCCTGCGGTCCAGTGCAGGATCTCGCGCGCCATCTCCGCAAGCGCTTCGTCGCCCGGCGGGTTGGTAGCCGGCAGTTCAACCTGGATCCGCACGACGACTGAACGCACGCCGCTCACGCGCTGTGCAGCGCGTTCTGCGACGTGCGTCTGTGCAAGTGTCGGCACCCATCCCCAGAGGGTCACAATGCCGTTCGCCACTTCGACACGGATGCGCGATGCGTCCAACGCGGAGTCGAACGCCAGTTCGTCCTGTACGTCCTGCTTCAGTTGCGTATCGGCTTTCATGGCGTGCTCCGGGCGCGCGGTCGTCATATTTCGGATCGGATTCCTGACGATCAGGGATTCGCGGATGAGGAACGGTTTTCCGGCTTCTCGGGCATCGCCTCTCCGGGCGGACGCGCGCCCACGAAATGCCGAAGATACGTCATCCAGTCGGCCGCCTGCGGCACGGCGCCTGCCGGCTGCCCCGCCTGAGCCTGCGCACTCACGCAAGCCTTTTCGAAATCGAGCGTCGCCTCTCGAAGCAGGGCTCCATATGCCGACTGGCTGCGCCTGGCCAGATCCTGACCTTGTTCGTACAAGGCCGCGCCAGACGCGATGTACTCGCGCATCAAGGTTTGCCACGTCTGCACGAACGCTCCCGAATCGTAGGTGCGCGCATCCAGCAGGGCATCGCAGGCACGTTGCGCGGCGACACGATCGCGTTCGACGCACTTTGCCTGCAACCCCAGCGCGGCCTCTAGCTCCTCCAGGCCAAGCTGCATCATGCGCGTGCCCACGCTCAGCATGGATACCGGCGCAAACCGCACGTTCTGAGGGGTGTCGCTCATTTGAATCTCCTGATTGATTAGGCACCGTTAGTTGATCTGCCACGCGCGGCTTCGCACGGCGGGTCGCATTTCTCGTCCAATCTAATGGGCGTGTTTCGCGTGCAATTGACCTGCATCAGAAGTCGCCGGCGCTGCCGCGCCAAATTGAATGAGGGCACCGATCACGGCGGCTAACGCCGCGCCAGGGTCACTGGCATCCCGGCATCCGCATCGAGCGAGGGCTCGCTGGCCGCGACGCGCCGCTTGACCGCGACGAAGCTGTCGGGACTCACCGAGATCGAGTCGATGCCGCACTCGACGAGGAAGGCAGCAAACTCGGGGTGGTGCGCGGGCGCCTCGCCGCACAAGCCGACCTTGGCCCCGACGTGATGAGCCTCGGCGATGACCCGGCGCACCATCCATTTGACCGCTTCGCTTTGCTCGTCGAAGAGCCCGGCGAGCTGCGCCGAGTCGCGGTCCACGCCGAGCGTGAGCTGCGTGAGATCGTTGCTGCCGATCGAAAACCCGTCGAAGCGCTGTGCGAACTGACGCGCGAGCACGACGTTGGATGGAATCTCGCACATCACATAGATCTCGAGACCATTGACCCCGCGCGCGAGGCCGTTCTCGCTCATGACCGCCAGCACGCGGTCGGCTTCCTCTGGCGTGCGGCAGAACGGAATCATCACGATGACATTGGTGAACCCCATCGCCTCGCGCAGGCGTCGGATCGCACGGCATTCGAGCGCGAAGCCTTCGCGGTAGAGAGACGAGTAGTAGCGCGACGCGCCGCGAAAGCCGAGCATCGGGTTGGCTTCCTTCGGTTCGAACTGTGCGCCGCCCACGAGGTTCGCATATTCGTTGGTCTTGAAGTCGCTCATGCGCACGATCACGGGACGCGGATACTGCGCGGCCGCGATGCGCCCGAGCGCGCGAGAGAGATGCTCGACGAAGTACTCCGTGCGGTCTTCGTAACCGGCAGTCAGATCGCGGATGCTGCGCTTCGCCTGTTCGTCCTTCAGCTCGTCGAAGTGGACGAGCGCCATGGGGTGCACGCGGATCTGGTTGCTGATCACGAACTCCATTCTCGCGAGCCCCACCCCGTCGGCCGGGATGCGCCACCAGCGAAACGCCGCCGCCGGATTCGCAAGATTGAGCATGATGCCCGTGCGCGTAGGCGGCATGTTCGAGAAGTCGATCTCGTCGGCGTGAAACTCGGCGATGCCCTCGTACACCATGCCTTCCTCGCCCTGCGCGCAACTCACCGTGACCGCCTGGCGGTTGCGCAGCACGCGCGTGGCGTTGCCGGTGCCGACGATCGCCGGCAGGCCGAGTTCGCGGCTCACGATCGCCGCGTGCGAGGTGCGGCCGCCGTGATCGGTGACGATCGCAGAAGCGCGCCGCATGATCGGCACCCAGTCCGGGTCGGTGGTCTGCGCGACCAGCACCGCGCCATCCACGAAGCGCGCCATGTCGCGGGGCTGCTCGATCACGCAGACCTGCCCCGCGCCGATGGCCTCCCCGACACTCACGCCCGAGAGCAGCTTCGGCCCTGTCTTGCCGATGCGCCAGGTCTTGAGCGCGCCAGCGTCGCGGCGCGACTGCACCGTTTCCGGGCGCGCCTGGACGATGAATATTTCACCTGTGGCGCCGTCCTTCGCCCACTCCATGTCCATCGGGCAGCCATAGTGCGCTTCGATGAGACACGCCCAACGCGACAGATGCAGGATCTCGTCGTCGCGCAGCACCCAGGCCGTGCGCTCGGCGTGCGAGGTCCGTACGTTCTTCGTCGGCTGTGTCCGGCTGCGCGTGCAGATCATCTTGACTGCCTTCGCGCCGCGCGTCTTGCTGACGATGGGTGTAAGGGACGCTTCGTCCAGCAGCGGCTTGAAGACTTCGTACTCGTCGGGGTCGACGGCGCCCTGTACCACGTTCTCGCCCAGCCCCCAGGCCGCGTCGATCAGCACGATGCGGTCGAAGCCGGTTTCGGTGTCGATCGAAAACATGACGCCCGCACCGCCCAGGTCGGCGCGCACCATCTGCTGCACGCCCACCGACACCGCGACCTTGAGCGTGTCAAAACCCTTGGCCTGGCGGTAGCTGATCGCGCGGTCGGTATAGAGCGATGCGTAACAGCGGCGGCACGCATCCAGCACGGCGGCGGCGCCGGAGATGTTCAGGAACGTCTCGAACTGCCCCGCGAAGCTCGCCTCGGGCAGATCTTCGGCCGTCGCGCTCGAGCGCACGGCAACGCTCAGCTTCTCGTTGCCAGTCTGACGGCAAAGGTCCGCGTAGGCGCTACGGATGCCATCGGCGATCGAGGCAGGCCATTCGCCACCCAGGATCGCTGAACGGATCCGTGCCCCCGTTTGTTCGAGCGTGCTGCGTTGGGCCGCGAGATCGTCCAGCGCGGCGGCAATCGGTTCGTCGAGACGGTTCGCTTCGATGAAGTCGCGATACGCCTGCGCCGTGGTCGCGAAGCCAGGCGGCACCCTGACGCCGTGTGGCGTGAGGTTGGCGATCAATTCGCCGAGCGACGCGTTCTTGCCACCCACGCGCGCAAGATCGGCGCGCGTGACATCCGCAAGCGAGACGACGGGAGAGCTAGCGTCTTCCATAAGTTGCTCCGCTCATGAGGTGCGTTCAATGGATCCGGCTGCCGCGCTCAGGCGGGCTCAGGCGGGCTCGCCGCGCACGAGCAGCACAGGGCACTCCGCGTTGCGCACGAACGCCTCCGCCACGCTGCCAAGCAAAGCGCGCCTCACGCCGCGCCGGCCATGCGTGCCGAGCACGACGAGTTGCGCACCAAAGCTCGATGCGCAGCCTTGCAGACAGTCCGCAACGCTTTGCGTGACGCCATGCACTTCCAGCAGTTGCGTCTCGCAGTTCACACCCGCGGCCTGCGCTTCGGAGCGCGCCGCCGCGAGCTGCTTTTTGGCCTCTTCGCGATACGACGTGAGCAGTTCCACCGGAACGTAGGTGAGCCCCATGCCGAACGGCGCCACGACGTCGATCACATGCGCCACGCAGAGCCGGCCGCCCGTCAGCCGCGCCATGCGCAACGCCTCGGCGAGCGCCAGTTTCGAGGTCTCGCTGCCGTCGAACGCAATCAGAATCTTCTCGTACATGCTCTGCCTCCTGACCCGCGGGACATCCCGCGCCGCATTGCCTTGCCTGACGCACATCTTCGGATCGAGCCAAGTCACACCATTGATTTGCATCAAGAGACAGCCAATAGCGAGGCGACGGCATGTCTTGATTTGCATCAGACACAGCGCCGCCGGGAGCGGGATGCTGGTGCCGTTGCAAAACCGGCCGTTTCCTATGCGAGGAGAGTTCCATGAAACTTGCCCATGGCCTCACCCTGAGCGCCGCCCTGGTTGCGGCGATGAGGCGCCGCCTCACTCCACGATCAGATCGTCCACCACGGCGCGCACACCCGGTGCCGCCCACGCTGCGCCTCTCGCGACGGAGCGTTCGGCGACTGAGTGGACCTTGCCGGTCAGCCGGACCGTACCCTCGTTTACGGTGACCTGAATATGGCGCGCCTCGCGGTCCGCATGTCGCCGCATGGCTTCGAGGATGTCCTTGCTGATCTTTTCCGGCGCCATCGTATTGCGGATGTCGATGTGATCCGTCACGTCCGCGACGCCGCGCAACTGGACGATGGCGCGCACTGCGGCTTGACTCTGCCACGGCCAGTCGACCGCGCCCCTGAGCACCACGTGGCCGTGCTCGACCTGCACCTGGACCGCGTCCTCGCTCAGTCCGGCTGTCCAGCGCAAAACGGAATGCGCGATGTGTGCGATGTCCTCGTCGGTACGAACATCCTCGCCGGGCAGGCGCACCTCCAGTTCGACCACCAGCGCGCGCACGCCACCCACGCGGCGCGTGGCCTGTTCAGCTGCAATCTTCTCGGCAAGACTCGCGAGATGCCCAGCGAGCGTCACCACGCCGTCTTTCACCTCCACGCCAATGCGCGAAGCGGTCACTGCGGGCTCCCACTCCAGTTCTGCCTCCACATCATGCTTGAGCTGCAAATCGGTCTTCATCGTCGCCTCCGTCGATTCGGGTCCCAGGTGGACCATTGGAACGAGCCTGGCACGGCCTGCATCGCTCCGGCTGATCTGCATCAACTACGCGGCGGCGGGCGACAACGAGTTCCAGGACCATGCCGGCTTTGGCTTTCATGATGAACTCACGCTTGCGTGGTGCGGGGATCACAACGAGCAAAGCATGGAGCGAGGAGCATATTGGCCACGCCCTCTTGCATCCTCCTGCCGGTTTGCGTTTTTCGGCCAGCGATGAACGACGTCAGGCCGGAAAACCATCGGCTGCGTTCGGCGACTTCTCGTGCCTGTCCGGCACGAAGGCGATGCCATCCTGCCGGCACATGCGGCGCACCGCGCGCCGCGCGGTAATCAGGCCCGACGGCAGGCCGCCGCCGGGCATGACCCACTGGCCGATCATCTGGAACCGCCGCAAGCCCGGCAGCGTGAGCGGCAAGGGTCTTACGCCCGTCTGAGGCGTCAGCAACCAGCCTTCCATGCTGCCGTGCCAGTTGCGCGTGCAGCGGACCACGGTGGCGGGCGTCGCAACGTCGACCACTTCTATCGCGTCGCGCACGCCGGGTGTGCACTCGTTGAATATCGCGATCACGCTGTTCGCCACGCGTTGCTTTTCTGCTTCATATTCTTGCGGGTCGCGTTCGCTCAAACGCGACCAGTACTCCACGTTCCGCGTCGGCAGCGTGCACGTTACGGCGGTCTTGCCGGCGGGCGCGAACGTCGGATCGTAGTTGAACAGCCGGAAGGCAAGCTGATTCAGCGTTGTTTGCGGGTCGACCGTGAACGGCTTTTCGAGCAGCCGCATCACGTATCCGCAGTGCTGCGAAAGATCGCGCGCCACGCCAAGGCTCACCTGCAGGAACGAGGGGAAAGGCTTGTACGTGCGATAGACGTGCCCGATGCGCTGGCCGACATACCGCCCGTCGAGCAGATCGTAAATGGTCGAATATCCATCGGCGGCGGAGACGATCCAGTCAGCGTCGATCCGCTCGCCGTCATCAAGCTGCACGCCCACTGCGGTGTCGTCTTGCACGAGAACCCGCTCGACGCTCGCGCCTGTGCGCAACACGCCGCCGAGATGCTGCAGGTTCTGCGCAATCGAACCGATCACCGCCTGCGAGCCGCCTATCGGATAGCCGGCGTTGCGATTGCTGACCCACGCGAGCGCGAAAGCGAGCGCGACTACCGAGAGCTGCGCGTTTTCCCCTTCACCGAAGAAGCCCCGCAGCAACGGGTCGTTGAACCGCTTGCCGTAGGCTTCGGAGGTGATGTGCGAGAGGGTTTGCAAAAGCGGGATGCGTGGAATCAATTGCAGCCCTGTCATGACGCGGTCCCGCCAGGCGCTGCTCAACGACGGCAGCGGGCAGTGACTCAGGCTGCGCACGGCATGCACGAACTGGCGGATCTGCGCTTCGTCCTGCGGTGCATGCCGGAGCAGCTCCGCTTCGAGCCTTTCGAGATCCGAGTAAATGGACAGATGCTCGCCTTGTTCGCCTTCTACGCGCATCCACTCTTCCGGATAGACGAAGTGCAGGCGTTCGATGGCGAACACTTCGCGCCATACCGCGTGCATCGGGTCGCGCGGATTCGAGCCGAGCAGCCAGTGCAGACAAGCCTCGAAGGTATAGGCGTCGCGCTGCCAGCTGGTGGCGAGTCCGCCGGGACGTTCGTGCTGCTCGAGCACGGTGACGGCGTAACCGCACTTGCGCGCATAGACCGCGGCGCACAGGCCAGCAATGCCGGCGCCAACGATGATCACTTTCCGGGCGATGGGGTTCATGCCTGTGACTCCAGCGCGCCACGAAGAGCGTATGGCGCACATTGCGACGCGTGCGGAGGGTACGGCGCGCACGGGAACGTGTCGGACTTGCTGGACACGCGTGAACCAGTCTGCTGCACGGTAAGTCAATACGTTTGATCTGCGTCAAGCGCGGAGCGAACGACCCATCGGGCGCTGGCTGCAGCGCGGTCCGCTTCGGTGAAATGGGCACCGTCTCCGTGATTCGCGCGTGTGTTTTCCGGTCAAGATTTAGCAGAGCTCGTATCCCTTTTGTCCGACTCCTTGATTGGCCGCCGCCATCTCACCTTGCGCTGCTCCAGCAACATCTTCCAGTCGAGTTTCATGAGCACGTAAACAAACACGAGCAGTGCCAGTTGGGAGAGCGCGAACCCCATGCCGAGATACTGTCCTTCAAACAGCGATTCGGGATCGACGACCGAGAATGCAAACCGTCCAAGATGAGCCCAGATCACGTAGCTCACCGTGCGCCCGGCGAAAAACGCTGCGCCGATGAACCTGAGCGGCAAGCCCGACAGCCCGTAAGCGATAAACAGATAGCTGGACGGAAACGGGCTAAGCGCATAGAGAAGAAAGGCACCGGCAGTCTTCTTCTTGTGCTTCTCGAGCCACGCGCTCACCACGTCAATGTTTTGCCGATCCGCTTCGCGTATCCAGCGCCTTCTTACAAGCGATCGAGAGAAAGCGGCGAGTGCAAGGCGACCGAGCGTCGCTGCACTGGCCGCTACAAGCGCGAAGAGTACCGTGCTGCCCTCATGGACATTGAAGCCAACCCACGACATCGCCATCCATGTGGGTGGCGCAAACGCAGGCATGAGATTGATGAGCAACACAACGACAAACAGGATCGCCAGGGTCTTCACGTCGATCCTCCATGAACGCGTTCGCACACGCTTCGAACGGCACAGCGCATGCGGCTCCCATAACCGCGACGGTCAGGGGATCAACTGGCGGAAGCGGGTACGAGCAGGAGCGGCATCGCGGTCAATCTCACCTCCCGTTCCGCGACGCTGCCGAGCAGCCAGCGCGTCAGACCGCGTCGTCCATGCGTTCCAAGGACAACGAGCTGCGCGTGCCAGTGCTGCGCTTCCCGGTCAATTGCGTGAGGCACGTCATCATACGTATTCGCGGTCTTGATGACCGCCGTCTTCACTACCCATTCCTTCTGCTGGCCATATGCGACAAGTTTTTCGGCTGCCGCATTGACAGCAATATTCCCGCACTCCGTCAGTGAGTCTTCGAGATTCTTTTCGAATGGCCCCGTCCCCGGTGCGAGCAGGCGGTCGACAACGTAAATGACACGGCAATCCGCCTGCGGTGCCACCAGCCGGGCTCCAACACGCAGCGCGGCCACGGACGCGTCGCTACCATCGGTTGCAAAGAGAACCCGGGACGGGAGTTCATCCGACGCGGCCTCATAGCCGACGGGTACGACCAGGATTGGCGAGTGAAGCCGCCGGGCAAGCGGCGCGGAAACCTCGCCCTCCACCCAGCGCAGGAAAGCCCCGTGATGGCGCGTTCCGAGGACAACAAGATCGGGCGACCATTGCGATATCGCCTCGGCGAGAGCGTGGACGAGGTCTCCCCCTTCCCTGCAAAGGTCGAGAAGTTGACCGTCAAGTTGCGCGTCGCAACCATCCAGCGCGGATTGAGCCGCCCGAATTGCCTCCCCGGCGTCACGCCGTAGCTCCTCTCGCGCGGCTTCGAGCTCCGATCCAACCCACCTTCCGAGCGGCACGAGTGTGCGTGGGTCCTCGGCAACCGACACGACGCGCACCGTAGTGCCGGGATGCAACAGCCGCCTCAGGTACCGAAGCGCTGCGGCCGAGGCCGGCGTGGAATCAACAGCAACCATGATCCTCGCAAAGGACATGGACGCATTGGCGGCAGATTTCTGGGTCATTTCGGACCTCGCGATCGATGGCGCAATATCACGCTACTACACTGCCCTGGATATGGCGCCGACGTATGACGCAGATCATCCAGTTCTGCGATCGAACCATCAAGATGGGCCGTCGTGATATGACGTGCCGGAACGCGTTTCGCCAGCCCGGTCTCTCACACCAGAAAACCTCCCCGCGCGGTATCCCGGGTCGACCTAATGAGGTATGAGCGCGCCATGCACCCCATTTTTCGATCGCTGAATGTGCTCCTGCTCGGCGTTTGCGCGGCAACCCTGATTGCGGGACTTGTCTGCCGGATCACCGGATCGCCTTACGCGGCGGGCCTGCTATGGCTGGTGGGCCCGCTCCCCGTCCTCGCCGCGCTGGGCGCCTCGATCGCCAGTGCGCTGCGTCGCCGCGAGGCTGGCGTCGACATTCTTGCCGCGCTGGCCATTGTTTTCGCGTTGCTTCTGGACGAGCGCTTGACTGCCGCCGTCATCGCCTTGATGTACGCGACCGGCCGTTCCCTGGAGGATTACGCACGCGCCCGGGCGCGGTCCGAGATGACTGCCCTGCTTAGCCACGCGCCACATGAGGCGATCCGGTTCGACGCTGGTGACTGGAACCCGGTCGCACTCGACCGTATCGCGGCGGGTGATCGTTTGCTCGTGCGACATGGTGACGTCGTGCCCGTCGATGGAACTCTGACCGGCACCGCCGATCTGGATGAATCGACATTGACGGGCGAATCGCGCAGTTGCGCCCGCGCATCCGGCGATGTGGTCCGAAGCGGTGCCGTGAACGTTGGCTCACCGTTCGAGATGATCGCGTCTGCCACGGCAGCGGACAGTACGTTTTCCGGCATTGTGCGAATGGTCGAATCGGCCCAGCGAGGGCGTAGCCCGGCGGCGCGACTCGCCGATCGCTATGGACTCGGGTTTGTCGCCTGCACATTGCTCGTGGCCGCCGGAACGTGGCTTGCAAGCGGCGAGGCTGTGCGTGCGCTCGCGGTACTCGTCGTGGCAACGCCCTGCCCGCTGATTCTCGCCGTACCAGTCGCTATCGTATCGGGCATGTCCCGATGCGCGCGCCGCGGCGTGCTCATCAAGGATGGAGGAGCGCTCGAGCAACTCGCGATCGCACGTACGCTGTTTTTCGACAAGACAGGAACGTTGACCGCCGGGCATGCACGCCTGGTCGCAATCGAAACCGACCCTGCGGACACTCCGCAGCGCGTGTTGCGCATCGCCGCCTCTCTCGCGCAGGCATCGAGTCATGTCATGTCCGAGGCACTCACGATCGAGGCGCGTGCGCGCCAGCTTGCATTGTCTGTTCCACTGGGAGTGAGTGAAACCCCCGGCGCGGGAGTGGCGGGAAACATCGACGGACACACGGTTGCAATCGGATCGTTTGAGTTCGTCTGCACAACGGCGCCAGCTGCACCATGGAGTGAGCGGCTTCTTCGTCGCGTCGCCTACGAGGGCGCCTCGGCGGTCTTCGTCAGCGAAGACGGGGTCATGACGGGCGCAATCCAGATGGCGGACCGGATCCGTACTGACGCGCCGCGCGCACTCAGGCTGCTACGCCGGGAAGGCGTTGACCGTGTAGTCATGCTGACGGGCGATCGGCCCGACGTGGCCGAAACTGTCGGTGCCATCCTTCAGGTCGATGCGGTACGCGCCGGTCAGACGCCTGCGGGCAAACTCGCCGCAATCAACGAGGCAAGGCATGACGGCCCCGTCATGATGGTCGGCGACGGGGTGAACGATGCCCCCGCGCTCGCGACTGCCGACGTCGGCATCGCGATGGGAGCAAGGGGGGCAGCGGCGTCGTCCGAGGCCGCCGACGTGATCTTGCTGGTCGACCGGCTCGACAGGCTGGCCGAGGCG
>DATBXG010000491.1:0-2107 GCA_036514415.1 Paraburkholderia sp. | reverse complement strand
CCTGCTCGCGCAGCGCGATCCGGCGCAACGCGATCTCGCGAACGTCTACCTCGCCTGTCTCACGTTAGGTTTTCGGGGCCGCCTGCGCGGCGAGGCCGGGGCCTTGCGTCACGACCAGTTGCGCCATGCGCTGTTTGCGTTCGCCATGCAGCGCGACCCCGAGCCCGACCGCCTCGGCGCACCGCTCGAACGCGCCGCGCTCGCCCCGCGCGAGACGCGTCCGCTCACGCAGATGTTTCCAGACCGCGCGCGTCTCGCGCTGTTCGTCGGCATCGGCTTCGCGGCGCTGCTCGGGCTATCGCAGCTGCTGTGGCTCTATGCGACGGCGCCCGTGCGGCCTTCGCTCACGCAGTTCGAAACGGTGTCGATGGCCCAGGGGCGGCCGGCGAGCGTGAGCCATACGAGCACGTCGGGCGTGGTGCTGCCGCGCGCGCGCACGACGCGATTGATGCGGCCGCGGACCCCGCCCGCGGACATTCAGCCCGCAACGCAAACGGAGGACGCCGCTTCCGCGCAGACCGTATCGGCAACGCGGGGCTCGAACCCAGGCGCAGCGCTCGCCGCACGGCGCATCGTCATGGTGAGCGCGCAGGACGCGGACGATGTGGACGAAGCCGGCCAGCACCCGGGCACCCCGACGCAAAGCGGAGCACGGCCATGACGACCACACTCGTAGTCGTCCTTATCGTCCTCATCGCGCTGTTGATCGTCGGGCTCGTGGCCGCGCTCGTCGTGCGCTGGGTGCGCGGGCGCGACGAACGCAGGCCGCTGCGCAATTTCACCGCCATGATCCACACGGCGCACGCCGCGATGGGCGTGCGCGATCCGTACTCGGTGCCGCGCGTGCTCGCCACGGGCGCACCGGCGGCGCTCGACGCCCTGGCGAAGAGCTGGCGCCTCGCACCCGTTGGCGAGCCGGCCTGGTTCGGCAGGATCTGGCACGACGCGGAAGGCATCCTGATTGCCGAGCCGGGCGACTCGCTCGGCGTGCGTGCCGCCGCCGAACGCCGCCGCGGCGCGACGGGCGGGCGGCTGTTGCGCGGCCTGCTGCGCAACCGGCCGGGCAGACCGCTCGACGCGCTGGTGTGGATGATCGCGCTCGATACGCTCATCGACAAGAGCGACGCAGGCGAAAAAAGCGGTGACAGAAGCGGTGACAAGAGCGGCGACGAAGTGCGCGCGGACACCGAAACGGCGCTCGAAGCCTCGCGCACGGTGCTCGCGCTGCAACGCCAACTGGGTCAGATGCTGCCGCTCTACGTCGTGGTGACGGGCTGCGACGCGCTTCCGGGCTTCGACGCGCTCTCGGCGCGCCTGCGGCGCGAGCGCATCGAGACGCCGCTTGGCTGGGCTTCGCCGTATGCGCTGCGGCGCACGTTCGAGCCCGCATGGGTGGACGAGGCGTTCGCCGGCATGAGCCGCGCGCTCGCCGCGACCGTCACCGAGATGGGCACGCTCGACGGTTCGCTGGACAGCGACGTGTTCCTGCTGCCGCAACGCCTCGACGCCCTGCGCGAACCGTTGCGCGAACACATCGAGCCCACCTTGCGCGGCGGCGCCGACGGCACCGCACCGCTCATGCGCGGCATCTGGTGCGTGGGCGCCATGCCGCAAGCCGGCGAGCGCGAGGAGCCCGGCATAGCGCCCGCAAAAGAAGCGCGCGGCGCGCCGCCGGCCTTCGCGTCGCGTCTGTGGCATGACCTGCTGATGCCGGGGCAGGGCCTCGCCATCGCGATTCCGCGCGTGCTCGCGTTGCGCATGCGGCGCTACCGCTTCGCGACCTATGCCGCGATCGCGCTGGGTGTTTGCTGGTGCGTGGGCCTCGGCGTGACCACCTGGCACGTGCGCAGCGATGCGCGCGTGCTCGCGGGCAGCTATGACGCGCTCGCGCTCGCGAGCGTCGCATGGCACGAAGCGGGCGCAAGCGACAACGAGGCTGCGGCGGCGCGCGCGCTGGGCAGCGCGGCCGACGCCTTCGTCAGGGTGCCGCGCTGGCAGCTCGCCACGCCGTTCATGCCGCTGTCGTATTTCGGCCTGCGGCGCAGGCTCGACGACGCGCAATACCACGTGCTGAGCGGGCTCGTGTTCGCGCCGCTGCGCGCACGGC
>DATBXG010000490.1:0-5039 GCA_036514415.1 Paraburkholderia sp. | reverse complement strand
GGCCCAGTTGTAGCGTCGACCCTGCAACGGGTAGGCAAGCGCCGCGGGCATCTGCGTGCGGAAATCGAAGCGGTAGTCGGGGCCGCCGGCTTCGAGCAGCAGCACCGTCGTGTCGCGGTCCTCGGTGAGGCGTGCGGCAAGCACATTGCCCGCCGATCCCGCGCCGATGATGATGTAGTCGTACTCTTGCGCTGCCATGCAGGACTCCCTCAGAAAACGGGCTGATACGGTCCCAGTTCCACCTGGACGGATTTGATGCGCGTGTAGTGCTCGAGCGTCGTGATGCCGTTCTCGCGCCCCACGCCCGACTGCTTGTAGCCGCCCACGGGCATTTCGGCGGGCGACTCGCCCCACGTGTTGATCCAGCAGATGCCTGCTTCGAGCCGGTGAATCACGCGATGCGCACGCGAAAGATTTTCGGTCACGACACCGGCGGCAAGGCCGTAAAGCGTTTCGTTGGCGCGCGCAATCACTTCGGTTTCGTTGGCGAAGGCGAGAATGCTCATCACGGGGCCAAAGATCTCCTCGCGCACGATCCGCATGTCGTCCCGGCAGCCGGAAAACACCGTGGGCTGCACGTATTGGCCGCGCGCGAAATCGCCTTCCGTGAGGCGAGCGCCGCCCGCGATCAGCCGCGCGCCTTCGCGTTTGCCGCTCTCGATGTAACCGAGCACCTTGTCGAGTTGAGCGGCGCTCGCGAGGGGCCCGAAGTTGGTGTCGGGATCGGCCGGATTGCCCACACGAATGCGCTTCACGCGTTCGAGCACGCGCGCCTCGAACGGTGCGATCACCGATTGATGAACGAACACGCGCGTGCCGTTGGTGCACACCTGGCCTGCGCTGAAGAAGTTGGCGGTCACGGCGATATCGGCGGCCCGGTCGAGGTCGGCGTCTTCGAAGACGATGAGCGGCGACTTGCCGCCCAGTTCCATCGTGACTTCCTTGAGCGTGGAGCCGCCCGCGGCCGCCATGACCTTCTTGCCCGTTTCGACGCCGCCCGTAAACGAAATCTTTTCGATGCCCGGATGCATGCTCAGCATCGCGCCAATGCGGCCGTCGCCGTGGACCACGTTGAACACGCCCGGCGGCACGCCTGCCTCGACATAAATCTCCGCGAGCTTCGAAGCCGAAAGCGGCGTGATTTCGCTGGGCTTGAAGATCATCGCGTTGCCGGCGGCAAGCGCGGGCGCCGATTTCCAGCAGGCGATCTGGATGGGGTAGTTCCACGCGCCGATGCCCGCCGTCACGCCCAGCGGCTCGCGCCGTGTGTAGACGAAAGACGTCTCGCGCAGCGGAATCTGCTGGCCTTCGAGCGCGGGCGCGAGGCCCGCGTAGTACTCGATCACGTCGGCGCCCGTGACGATGTCGACGGCACGCGTTTCGGCAATCGGCTTGCCTGTGTCGGACGTTTCGAGGGCCGCGAGTTCGTCGTTGCGCGCGCGCAGCAGGTCGACCGCGCGCCTCAGCACGCGCGAGCGCTGCATGGCCGTCATGGCGGCCCAGGCGCGCTGGCCGGTTCGGGCCGACTGCACGGCGCGGTCGATATCGGCGGCGCTCGCGTGCTGCACCGTAGCGAGCCTGGCGCAGGTGGCGGGATCGTAGGTGTCGAACGTTTCGCCGCTGGTGGCGTCGGTGTAGCCGCCGTCGATGAAGAGGCGTTGCAGGGGAAAGCAGGGCATCGCAGTCACTCCGGGCCGGATTATCTGGCCGACTTGCCGGAGCGCGCTTTGGCGCGCGCTTCGAGCAGCAGGTCGATGTAGTCGTTGGCCACGCGCAGCGCGGCCTTCGTGTCGAACGGTTCGCCCGTGAGCGCGCCGCGCAGCCACAGGCCGTCGATCAATGCGGCGAGTCCGCTCGCGGCGCGCCGGGCTCCCGCTGCGGGCAACACCTTCTCGAACTCGGCGCAGAGGTTCGAATGGAGCCGTCGCGTGTTGACGCGTTGCAGACGGCGCAGCGCGGGCTGATGCATGCTCTCGGCCCAGAACGCGAGCCACGTCTTCATGACGGGCGCGTTCACCTGCGAGACGTCGAAATTGGCCGCGACGATGGCGCGCAGGCGCGCGCGCGGCTCGTCCTTCGCGGCGAGGCGCCGGCGCACGGTGGCCTCCCACAGGTCGTGCAGCACGTGGCGCATGGTGGCTTCGAGCAGGCCGTCCTTGCCGCCGAAATAGTGGCTGACGATGCCAGTGGAGATTTTCGCGTGCTGCGCGACGGTCGCCAGCGTCGTGCCTGAGAGACCCGACTGGTCGATCGATTGCAGGGTGGCGTCGATGAGTTGCGCGCGACGCACGTCGCGCATTCCGATCTTGGGCATGGTGGTTCATGGCGCTTCAGGAAGGTTTTCACTCTAGGCATTTTTTATTGAATGTTCAATCAATAAAAGCGGCCAAGCGGCGGGCCTGACGCTTTTTAGACATTCCGCGTCGGATTCCCGATGATCGCGTGGCCGGAACGCCTCGAAAAGCCCGTCCCATAACGGATTGCGCCTCTTTTTCAGGGGTTTTCTCGTCGCTCGCGTGTCGCGTTAGCGCCATCGCATGTCGTGTCTGCGCAAGTCGGACGAGATTTGGACTTGTACGTTTTGTTCCACCGCGCAGTGCGCCATGCGTATCCGGCGCGGCCCGACAACCTGCAACGCGCGACAAGAGAGACCCGACACCATGAAGAAACCGAATGCGATGGCACTGAGCGGTATGACGCTGGCATTGGCTGCTGTCTCGAACGTGAGCCATGCCCAAAGCAGCGTCACCTTGTACGGGATCATCGACGCAGGCGTGACATACGTGAGCAACGCCGGCGGCTCGCACCAGGTGAAGTTCGACGACGGCATTGCGCAGGCGAACCGCTGGGGCCTCAAGGGCACCGAGGACCTGGGCGGCGGGTTGAAGGCCGTGTTCGAGCTGGAGAGCGGCTTTCACCTCGGCAACGGACAGATCACCAACGGCGGCTCGCTGTTCGGCCGCGTGGCTTATGTCGGACTCCAGAACGATTGGGGCGCGCTCACGTTCGGCAATCAGGCCGACATGACGCAGGAGTTCGTCTACCTCTTCAACGTCACGGCGTGGGCGAGCGGCTACGCGATCAACCAGGGCGACTTCGACCGCATGAACGGCGACCACCTGCCGAACGCCGTGAAGTTCATGTCGAACACGTTCGGCGGATTCCAGTTCGGCGGCATGTATTCGTTCAGCAACACGCCCGGCGACTTTCACACCGGCAGCGCCTGGAGCGTGGGCGCGCAGTACCAGAACGGCCCGTTCGCGATGGGCACCGCTTACACGCAGCTGAACAACCCGTCGGGCATCTACGCGTTCGACCCGTACAACATGATCGGCGTGCGCACGTTCTTCGGGCGGCCCACCGTGAGCGTCGATCCGGCAACGGGCGCGGTCACCTCGCTCTATGCGGACACGCCGTTCCCCGTGGACAAGCAGGCCACCTTCGGCGTGGGCGCGAGCTATGCAATCGGCGACGTCACGCTGATGGGCGCCTTCACGTACACGCAGATCAAGGCGTTCGGCTCGAGCGAGCACATGCAGGTGGGCGAAGGCGGCGCCAACTGGCAGGTCACGCCGGCGGTCAGCGTGGCGGGCGGCTACCAGTACACGCATTTCGACGGCCACCACTGGAACCAGCTTTCGGCGGGCCTCCATTACCTGCTTTCGAAGCGCACGGACGTGTACATCTCGGGCGACTGGCTCAAGGCCTCGCAGGGCGTGGATGCGGTGATCGGCTATAGCTTCACGCCTTCTTCGACCACCACCCAGGCAGACGTGCGCATCGGCTTGCGGCATACGTTCTGACCGGGCGGGCGGTGCCGGCGCCGTTGCGGCGACGTGTGATTTTCCGCCGCAAAGCCTGGGGAAAACACGGGTAAGAAACCGGTAAAACCCCGGCAAAGCGCGAGCCGCAAGCGCCTGGCGTCCCGGCTGGCGGGGCCGTCCAACGGCGATGGCGTTTTTATTCTATCGGCGCCCACGGCCTCTTTGGTCTACTGGCACTCAACCTCACCAATGCGCAGAGCGCCAGGGAAAGCCAGATGAACGTCAGCGTTTTCGACCTGTTCAAGATCGGAATCGGTCCGTCCAGCTCGCATACGGTCGGCCCGATGGTCGCCGCGTGCCGCTTCGCGTCCCATGTCGAGGACGCCAATCTGCTCGCCTTCGTGCGCCGCGTGAAAGTGGAGCTGTACGGCTCGCTCGGCGCCACGGGCAAGGGCCACGGCACCGACAAGGCCGTGCTGCTCGGCCTGGAAGGCAATCTGCCGGACGCGATCGATCCCGACCAGATCGAGCCGCGCCTTGCCGCCATTCGCCGCGAAAAGTCGCTCGTCCTGCTCGGCAAGCAGGCGATCCGCTTTGACGAGAAGGAGTGCATCGGCTTCTATCGCAAGACGATGAGCGGCGCGCACACGCTGCATCCCAACGGTATGCGCTTTCAGGCCTTCGACGAAAACGGTCAGCTGCTCGTCGAAAAAGAGTACTACTCGGTGGGCGGCGGCTTCGTCGTCAACCGTGACGGCGATCGCGTGAACGGCGTGCGCGCCGGGCACGACATGCCTTACCCGTTCCGCACCGGCGACGACTTGCTGCGCGTATGCGGCGAAAGCGGCCTTTCCATTGCGCAGGTGA
Source organism: Paraburkholderia sp. (assembly GCA_036514415.1). Classification (GTDB taxonomy): domain Bacteria; phylum Pseudomonadota; class Gammaproteobacteria; order Burkholderiales; family Burkholderiaceae; genus Paraburkholderia. Next base: position 408 of record DATBXG010000490.1, on the reverse strand, counting down.
CGTTAGCAAACGAATGCGTGGCGCGCACGCCGGAGGCGGTGCGCGAAGGGCTGCTCGTGATCTGGCGCGCCATGGCGGCGTGCGTCGAGCGCGGCTGCAAGATGCACGGCGAGCTGCCGGGCCCGATGCAGGTGAAGCGACGCGCGGCCGACCTCTCGGTGCATCTGCGTTCGCGCTCCGAGGAGTCGCTGCGTGATCCGCTTTCGATGCTCGACTGGGTCAACCTCTATGCGATGGCCGTGAACGAAGAGAACGCGGCAGGCGGCCGTGTCGTGACGGCGCCCACGAATGGCGCGGCGGGCGTGATTCCGGCGGTGCTGCACTACTACGTGAAGTTCGTCGCGGGCGCGAACGATGACGGCATCGCCAACTTCCTGCTCACGGCCGCCGCCATCGGCATCATCTACA
>DATBXG010000489.1:0-5582 GCA_036514415.1 Paraburkholderia sp. | reverse complement strand
GGCTTCTGGCGAGACCGGCCGGATCGAGCCCGGCACGATGCTCGCGCCGAAGTCGCGAATCAGTTGCTGCACGAAGGGGTCGGCGCCGATCTCGCGCTCGGCTTCGCGTTGACGCTGCGCGCGCGCGGCGGCATCGAGCGCGGCCGCCGTGCGGCGCGCCGGACCGACTTCCACGCTCACGTCGACAGGCTTGCCAAGACGCTCGGCAAGCGCCGACTTGAGCTTCGCGACCTGCGACGCTTCCGCGTACTGCGGCACCGGTACGCTGAGCTTGAGCAGCGTGCCATCGAGCGCCGTCAGTTCGCTGTTGAAGGCGAGCTGGTACGAGATGCCCTTGAGCGAGAGCGTCGCGGCGAGCGCGGGCCAGTCGCCCGTGAAGCCGATCGGATCAAGCGGAATGCCCGGCGGCAGCTTGCTCACGTCGACCACGGCCGGTGAAGGCGTCGGCACCGAAGCCGTGGCGCGCGGCGCGGACGGTTCGCTGTCGTAGGCGGGCGCGAAACCATCGTCGGGCGGCGCGAAGTACGCGTCGTCGGCGCTGAGCGGCACGTAGTCGTCGGGCGGGATGTCGTCCCACGGCGGCGCACCCGAGGCGTCCTGCTGCGCGTTCGCGTTGCGGGCCGGCTGGCGCGCCTGCGCTTCCTGTGCAGCGGCGGCACGGCGGGCCGGATCGGGCGTCGGCACCTTCACTTCCATGCGCGGCGCGGCCTTCTGCGCGGATGCGGGCGCAGGCGCTGCCGCGCTCGCTGCGGCACCGGCTGCGCGGTTCGGAGCAACACGCATGCCCTTGCTGCGCAGCACGTCGAGCGCCGCGCTTGCGCCGCCGCGGGCCGACATCGGCGCGGCGGCGTCTTCCTGCTCTGGTTGCGGCGCAGGCGCGGCGGGCTCCGCCTGAACCGCTTGCGTTTCTGCGGTGGGCGCAGCTTCACGCGCTTCACGCACGACATCGGTTGCGGGCTCGGCTTGCGCCGTATTCACGTTCGGCGCAGCCTCGCCTTCGTCTTCCCAGGGTGGCACGACGTGTGATTCAGCAACGGTTTTGGCGACTGGTGCGTCCGCGACAGGCGACACAGGCGGATTCGCCGCCGCATCGGCGACGATCGCCTTGACCGGCTCAGTTTGTGCGGCGGGCGCCTCGTTGACCACGCTCGCGGCGCGCAGCGGCGCTGCCGCTTCGGCCTCTTGAGCAACGGGTTGACCAGCATGCGCCGCGCTGCGTGCCGACGCCACCGCCGGAGCCGCGGCACGTGCGCCCGCACTCGCTGCGGCAGGCTTCGATGCCGGCGCGCTGCCCACGTTGCCCGCGCTCACGGAGGGCTCGAACGCCAGCATGCGCAGGAGCGTCATCGTGAAGCCCGCGTATTCGTCGGGCGCGAGTCCCAGCTCGCTGCGGCCGAGCGTCGCGATCTGATAGAAAAGCTGGACCTGCTCCGGGCTCAACGCTTGCGCAAAACGGCGAATATCGTCGGCTTCCGGCCACTCGTCGAGTACCGACGCAGGCGCGAACTGCGCCCAGCCGATACGGTGAAACAGGCTCGCGAGGTCCTGCAGCGCCGTGGAGAACGACAGGCTGCGCAGCGCCATTTCGTCGGCGATGGCCAGCACGCCCGCGCCGTCGCCGGCCACGAGGGCGTCGATCAGCCGGATCAGATAGCTCTGGTCGAGCGCGCCGAGCATGCCGCGCACCGCTTCTTCAGTGACCTGGTTGGCCGAATAGGCGATGGCCTGGTCGGTGAGCGAAAGCGCGTCGCGCATCGAGCCGTCTGCGGCGCGCGCGAGCAGGCGCAGCGCCTGCGTCTCGAACTCGACCTTTTCCTCGCCGAGAACGTGCGTGAGATGCTCGACGATGTTGCCTGCCGGCATCTGCTTCAGATTGAACTGGAGACAGCGCGAAAGCACCGTGACCGGTATCTTCTGCGGATCGGTCGTCGCAAGGATGAACTTCACGTGCGGCGGCGGTTCTTCCAGCGTCTTCAGCATCGCGTTGAAGGCGTGGTTCGTGAGCATGTGCACTTCGTCGATCATGTAGACCTTGAAGCGCGCATCGACCGGCGCATAGACCGCGCGCTCGAGCAGCGCCGCCATTTCGTCGACGCCGCGATTGCTCGCCGCATCCATCTCGACATAATCGACAAAGCGCCCTTCGTCGATCTCCCGGCACGCACGGCACACGCCGCAGGGCTTCGACGTCACGCCGGTCTCGCAGTTGAGCGCCTTGGCGAAGATACGCGACAGCGTCGTCTTGCCCACGCCGCGCGTGCCCGTGAAGAGGTACGCGTGGTGCAGGCGGCCGCCGTCGAGTGCATGCGTGAGCGCGCGCACCACGTGCTCCTGTCCGACGAGCGAAGCAAAATCCTTCGGTCGCCACTTGCGTGCGAGAACTTGATAGGTCATCCGGAAATTGTATCAGCAACGCCCGCGCGCCCAGATGAATCGAAAGGCGCCGAACGGCTTGCCCCGCGGCGGCCGCGGAACGGGGCTCGCGAGCGATTGCGGGCGACAAAAACAGCCGTGATGAAAACGTGACGAAACTGCCGATCGTGACAAACGAAGCATCGCGTCGCGCACTCAACTGCGCGGCGTCAACATCGTATGCAGGGGAAAAACCGGAAGAAAAAAGAGGAAGGTGACGAGCCCGACCCTCGGCACTGGCGGAAAACGGCTGTGGCTGCTTCGTTCCCGACCTGACCAGGTTGACCGCCCCTCCATGCGAGGAGGCCCGTCACGGCGCATTCTAACATCGGTCGCGCCGCATTGCGACTGTTGCGGTGCGAAAAAGCGCGCGGAGCCAGTCCCCGCATGCTCACAGGTGCTGACCGGCTCTCTTTTGGACGCCCTCTTGCAACGGCCGGCGGCGCCACCAGATAGCGTGCAGGAACACACGGTATCGCGCGCAACGACCACACCGAAGCGCCCTCGCCTCAGCCCGAATGCCCCGCCGAATGTGGTCTGGAGGACGGAAACCCTGCTTGCGGTATGAGTACTATCACCGTCGGCAGCGCATAGGGATTTAGGCTACACTGGCGTCGGCAATTGGCTGAGCCGTGCGGTTTGCGCCTGAATGGCGTGTGGTGCGGGTTCGGTCTGGCTGCCTCGGCGGCCCCGGATGAATTTTCAGTTTTGGTGTATCGTGGCGAGCAATTTAGTCAGCCTCGAATCGAAAGAGGTATTCATACAATGAGCGAACAAATCAAGCATATCAGCGACGCATCGTTCGAACAGGACGTCGTGAAATCCGACAAGCCCGTGCTACTGGACTTCTGGGCCGAGTGGTGCGGTCCGTGCAAGATGATCGCGCCGATTCTCGATGAAGTCGCGAAGGATTACGGTGATCGCCTGCAAATCGCGAAGATCAATGTCGACGAGCATCAGTCGACCCCGGTGAAGTTCGGCGTGCGCGGCATTCCCACGCTGATCCTCTTCAAGAACGGCGCCGTGGCGGCTCAGAAGGTCGGCGCGCTCTCGAAGTCGCAGCTCACCGCGTTCCTGGATAGCCACCTGTAAAGGCCTGCTTGCCCGTCCCGCGCTGACCGGGCGCACCGCCCGGCCAGTCAACGATGGGGCGCGCAACGGTGCGTGTTGTCATGCGACAACACGCACCATGAAAACACGTCGAAACTTGCTGTCGGTCCGCACTGACGGTTTCTGGCGTGTGCTATGCTAGAATTCATAAAGCGTCCACCGGCGCCCTTATAAAAGTCCTTGAGCGGTTCCGCTCGCTTCTTTTCCCCCAGACTTCTTTTCGTCGCACTCCTCCCCGACGGGTTCTCCGTATGCATCTTTCCGAGCTCAAGTCTCTGCACGTGTCCGAATTGATCGAGATGGCCAATGGCCTCGAGATCGAAAATGCGAACCGCCTGCGCAAGCAGGAACTCATGTTCGCGATCCTCAAAAAACGCGCCAAGACGGGCGAAACGATCTTCGGTGACGGCACGCTCGAAGTGTTGCCGGACGGCTTCGGTTTCCTGCGCTCGCCGGAAACCTCGTATCTCGCCAGCACGGACGATATCTATATCAGCCCGTCGCAGATCCGCCGCTTCAACCTGCACACCGGCGACACGATCGAAGGCGAAGTGCGCACGCCGAAGGACGGCGAACGCTACTTTGCGCTCGTGAAGGTGGACAAGGTCAACGGCCAGCCGCCCGAGGCCTCGAAGCACAAGATCATGTTCGAGAACCTCACGCCGCTGCACCCGAACAAGGTGCTGCTGCTCGAGCGCGAAATGCGTGGCGAGGAGAACGTGACGGGCCGCATCATCGACATGATCGCGCCCATCGGCAAGGGTCAGCGCGGCCTGCTGGTCGCTTCGCCCAAGTCCGGCAAGACCGTGATGCTTCAGCACATCGCGCACGCCATCAAGCAGAACCACCCCGACGTGGTCCTGTTCGTGCTGCTGATTGACGAACGTCCTGAAGAAGTGACCGAAATGCAGCGCTCGGTGGCAGGCGAAGTGATCGCTTCGACCTTCGACGAACCGGCTGCGCGTCACGTCCAGGTCGCCGAAATGGTGATCGAGAAGGCCAAGCGACTCGTCGAAATGAAGCACGACGTCGTGATTCTGCTCGACTCGATCACGCGTCTCGCGCGCGCCTACAACACCGTTGTGCCCGCATCGGGCAAGGTGCTGACGGGCGGTGTGGACGCCAACGCGCTCCAGCGTCCGAAGCGCTTCTTCGGCGCGGCACGTAACATCGAAGAAGGTGGCTCGCTCACCATCATCGGTACCGCGCTGATCGAAACCGGCAGCCGCATGGACGACGTGATCTACGAAGAGTTCAAGGGCACCGGCAACATGGAAGTGCACCTCGAGCGCCGTCTCGCGGAAAAGCGCGTCTACCCATCGATCAACCTGAACAAGTCGGGCACGCGCCGCGAAGAGCTGCTGATCAAGCCGGACATCCTTCAGAAGATCTGGGTGCTGCGCAAGTTCATCCACGACATGGACGAAGTCGAGGCCATGGAATTCCTGCTCGACAAGATTCGCCAGACGAAGAACAACTCCGAGTTCTTCGACATGATGCGCCGCGGCGGCTAAGGCCCTCGCCCGCTGGATTCACCACAAAACGCCCGCGAATTCGCGGGCGTTTTTCATTTCCGGCAGCGGATCGTTGCGCGCGACAACCTGTACGTGAACGTTCACGTTGAACTATAATGCGCGGCATGTCTCGATCGCCCCGCGGCGAAAAAAGAGTTCCCCATGCCCAAGGATTCCCCCGCGCTGCTCACGGTGCGCGACGCCGCCGAGCGCTTGAATGTCACGCCGCGCACGCTCAAGTATTACGAAGAGCGTGGGCTCGTCAGCCCCTCGCGCAGCGAAGGCCGCTACCGGCTCTACGACGAGCACGACCTCGAGCAGTTTTCGCGCATCCTGCGGCTGCGCGCACTCGGCTTTTCGCTGCATGGCATCACCGAAATGCTCAAGCGGCCACTCGAACAGGCTGGCGAGGGCCGCCGGCGCTATTCGCAGGAATCGCTCCAGCAGATCGCCGACGCGCTCGCACAGCAGATCGACACGCTGGACACACGCATCGCGGCCGTACGCCGCGAGTTGAAGGAAGTGCAGACGGTGCGCGCGGAGCTT
>DATBXG010000488.1:0-2575 GCA_036514415.1 Paraburkholderia sp. | reverse complement strand
GCTCACGGCGCCGTGCGACTCGCCGTGGCTGCCCGCCGATCTCGCAGTGCGGCTGGGCCATGCCGCACTCGCCGAACATGCCGACATCGTGACCGCGACCACGACGAACGCGGAAGGCGTCGTCTCACTGCATCCCGTATTCGCGCTCGTGCGCACCTCGCTCGCGGACGACCTCGCCGCTTTCCTCGACGCGGGCGAACGCAAGGTGCGCGCGTGGTACGCGCGCCACACGGCCGCCGAAGTCGCCTTTGCCGACGAACGTGCGTTTTACAATATCAATTCCTTACAGGAACTGGCCGAACTCGAACGCGCCTGAATTGCAATCGGGCGGCGCCCGGCCAGCCGCCGTCCCCGGCACGCGGCCGGCACGCCCGCCTGGACGATCGCCGCACACGCCGTGCGGATGCGACGCTTCCCCACTCGATGACCACGCTTAACCATCCCTCCGGCAACGCCGGGTGCATCAGCCAGTACGATCCGCAAGCTTTGCCCGTCAGCGCCGCACAGGCCATCGTGCTGCAGTGGGTGACGCCGCTCGCGGCGAGCGAGCGCGTGCCGCTGCGTGATGCGCTCGCGCGCGTGCTGGCAGAAGACGTGATCTCGCCCATCGACGTCCCCGCACACGATAACTCCGCGATGGACGGCTACGCGTTCGACGGCGCGGCGCTGGCTACTGCCGGCGGATCAGGTGGATCCGGCGGATCCGGCGCCCCCGCCCGGCTCACGCTTGCGGTACGGGGCAAGGCGTTCGCCGGCCATCCCTACACGGGCGACGTCGCCGCGGGTACGTGCGTGCGCATCATGACCGGCGCGCCGATGCCCGCCGGCTGCGACACCGTCGTGCCGCAAGAGCGTGTCGAGGCTCAGGGCGAAGCCATCGGCTTCGATGCAAATGCCGTCACGCGCGGCGCGAATGCCCGCCGCAAAGGCGAAGATCTCGCGCGCGGCGGCGTGGCGCTCGTGTCCGGCCGCGTGCTGCGCGCGTCCGACATCGGCTTGCTGGCCTCGCTCGGCCTTGTCGAGGCGAACGTCAGGCAGCGCCTGCGCGTGGCCTACTTCTCGACCGGCGACGAATTGCGCTCGCCCGGCGAGCCGCTCGATCCGGGCAGCATCTACGACAGCAACCGCTACACGCTCGGCGCGATGCTCCAGCGCCTGAACGTCGAGCCGATCGACCTCGGCGTCGTGCGCGATGACCCCGCCGCGCTGGCCGCCACGCTGAAACTCGCTGCCGAAACCGCCGATGTCGTGCTAACCTCCGGCGGCGTCTCGGTCGGCGAAGCCGATTTCACGCGCACCCAGTTGCAAACGCTCGGCGACGTCTCGTTCTGGGGCCTCGCCATGCGCCCCGGGCGCCCGCTTGCGTTCGGCCGCATCTGGTCGGGCGGACACCCAGGCGCGGGCCGCGCGGCGCTCCTGTTCGGACTGCCCGGCAACCCGGTCGCGACGATGGTCTCGTTCTACCAGATCGTGCGCCCCGCTCTCATGGCGATGGCGGGTGCGAGCCCGCAGCCCGTGCCGCTCGTGCCGGCGTTGAGCGATCAGCCGATCAGGAAGCGTCCGGGCCGCACCGAATTCCAGCGCGGTCTCGCGCGCCGCGACGTCAGTGGCCACTGGCGCGTCACGCCGACCGGCTCGCAAAGCTCGGGCGCGCTCAGCACGATGAGCGAGGCGAACTGCTTCATCGTGCTTTCCCACGAGGCCGGCGACCTCGATGCCGGCGACGCCGTCGACATCATGCTGTTCGATGGACTCGTCTAGCGCGGCGGCGCGTCAGGGGCCATCAAACGTATCCACACGTCCACACCTGCAAAACGGACCGACTACTATGAAAAAACAGATCTCGTTCATCGCTGCGGGCCAGACCGCCAAGGCGCTCATCCTCGTCTACCTGACCTTCAGCGTGCCGATCGTGCTGCTCGGCGTGCTCGTGGCGTTCGTGCGCTATGGCTCGGTGGAGCTCTCCACGATCTTCAGCGCGCTGCTGCTCAATGCGATCGTCGGCTTCATCCTGCTGTGGATCGCCTGCCACGCGTACAACTGGGTCGCGTCGCGCTTCGGCGGCATCGAGATCCACCTGTCCGACGTGCCCGAGGAAGCCTGATGAGCGCGACGATCCGCGCCGCCACGCCCGCAGACGTCGGCGCCATCCACGCGCTGATGTATGAGCTCGCCGAATTCGAGAAGCTCACGCACCTGTTCACGGGCACAGCTGAGGGCCTCGCCGATGCCCTCTTCGGCACGCGCCCCGCGGCCGAAGCGCTGGTGGCGGAAGACGCCGGCCGCATCGTCGGCTATGCGCTCTTCTTCCACAACTACTCGACGTTCCTGAGCCGCCGCGGCCTCTATCTCGAGGATCTCTACGTGCAGCCGTCGCAACGCGGCACCGGCCTCGGCACGGCGATGCTGCGCGCGCTCGCCGCCATTGCCATCGAGCGCGGCTGCGCCCGCTTCGAGTGGACCGTGCTCGACTGGAACACGCCGGCCATCGGCTTTTACGAGAAGCTCGGCGCCACCGTGCTGCCCGACTGGCGCGTCGTGCGCATGACCGGTGAGGCGCTCGAACAGCTCGCCG
>DATBXG010000487.1:0-7005 GCA_036514415.1 Paraburkholderia sp. | reverse complement strand
GAACTCCCCGCCGGCGCCATGGCCGCGAGCAGCCACACAGGCCCCGCACTCTCAGGCACCTTTGCACAGCGCTTTCGTGACGCGCTGAAAAGCGAGGCGGATAAACGCTTCAAGACGCGTTTCACACGTCACGACGGCGGAGCGCAGTAAATGCACGGCAGTTCCCTTCACGCGGCGCCCGCAGGCGGCGACGCCCGCACACGCGCGGATTCCCTCGCAAAGATCGCCAGAACGGCGCTCCCGTTCGCGCTGATGCTCGGCGCGGGCGTGCTCGCCTTCGCGCTGCCGCACATCGCGCACGCGCAAGCGGCCGCACAACCGGCGGGCCTGCCCGCCTTCAATACGAGCCCCGGCCCGAACGGCGGCACGACGTACTCGCTGAGCGTGCAGACGATGCTGCTGCTCACGATGCTGTCGTTCCTGCCCGCGATGGTGCTGATGATGACGAGCTTCACGCGCATCATCATCGTGCTCTCGCTGCTGCGCCAGGCGATCGGCACGACGACCTCGCCGCCCAACCAGGTGCTCGTGGGCCTCGCGCTCTTTCTCACGCTGTTCGTGATGTCGCCGGTGCTCGACAAGGCCTATAGCGACGGCTACAAGCCGTTCGCGGCCGGCACGATCTCGATGGACGACGCCGTGGCGCGCGGTGTCGCGCCCTTCAAGACCTTCATGCTGCGCCAGACGCGCGAGTCCGACCTCGCGCTCTTCGCGCGCATCTCGCATGCGGCGCCCATGCAGGGCCCCGAGGACGTGCCGCTCACGCTGCTCGTGCCCTCGTTCGTCACCAGCGAGCTGAAGACGGGCTTCCAGATCGGCTTCACGATCTTCATTCCGTTTCTCATCATCGACATGGTGGTGGCGAGCGTGCTCATGTCGATGGGTATGATGATGGTCTCGCCCGCGACCATTTCGCTGCCCTTCAAGCTCATGCTGTTCGTGCTCGTGGACGGCTGGCAACTGCTCATTGGCTCGCTCGCGCAGAGCTTCACCTGAGGACCAGAACATGACGCCCGAAATGGTCATGACGCTCTCCCACGAGGCGATGTACGTCGCGCTGCTGCTTGCCGCGCCGCTGCTGCTCGTCTCGCTCGTCGTGGGTCTCGTGGTGAGCCTCTTCCAGGCCGCCACGCAGATCAACGAAACCACGCTCTCGTTCATCCCCAAGCTGATCGCCATTGCGGTCACACTCGTGATCGCCGGGCCGTGGATGCTCACGACGATGCTCGACTACATGCACCGCATGTTCACGAGCATTCCGCAGCTCGCGGGCTAAGGGCGGCCGCGCCGCCGCGTGCCTTCTCCGGCCCACGATGTTCACGGTCACCTACGCGCAGCTCAACGCCTGGCTCACGGCCTTCGTCTGGCCGTTCACGCGCATTCTCGCGCTCGTGGCGGTCGCGCCCGTCGTGGGCAACCGCTCCGTGCCCACGCGCGTGAAGATCGGCCTCGCGGGCTTCATCACGCTGATCGTCGCGCCCACGCTCGGCGCCATGCCGCAGGTCACGGTGTTCTCGGCCGAGGGCGTGTGGATTCTCGTCAACCAGTTCCTGATCGGCATCGCGCTCGGCTTCACGATGCAGCTCGTGTTCGCGGTCGTCACCATGGCGGGCGACCTGATGAGCCTCGGCATGGGCCTTGGCTTCGCGAGCTTCTTCGACCCGCAGGCCAACACCAGCACGCCCGCGCTCGCCTCGTGGCTGAACATGATGGCGATGCTCGCGTTCCTCGCGTTCGACGGCCATCTGCAGATGATCGCGGCGCTCGTCGCCACGTTCCAGTCGGTGCCGGTCACGGCGAGCGTGCTCGGCTCCTCGGGCTGGCAGCTGATCGCCGGCTATGGCGCGACGGTGCTCTCCTCGGGCCTGCTGCTCTCGCTGCCGGTGGTGGTCGCGCTCCTCATCACCAATCTTTCGCTCGGCATTCTCAACCGCGCGGCCCCGCAGATCGGCATCTTCCAGATCGGCTTCGCGCTCACGATGCTGGTGGGCCTCCTGCTCGTCCAGCTCATGATGCCGAACCTGATTCCCTACTTCGCGCGCCTCTTCGACAGCGGCATCGAGCAGATGGGACGCGTGGCGGGGGCGCTGCGGCCGCCGGGGTGAAGCCGGTTCCGTTCGCGCGGGCAGGACAATAAAAAAGCGGACCGGAGTCCGCTTTTCTTTCGACCGCTCGACGGCTCGCGATCAAGGATTGATGTACTGGAACAGCGAGAGGTTCTGCGTCGCCGCGAAGCTCTTCTGCGAGGCCGTGAGCGCATTCGAAAGCTGCTCGTACTGGCTGATCGCGGCCACCGTGTCGGTGCTCGTGAGGTCCGAGAGGTTCGACGTGACCTGCAGCGAGTTGGTCGACGTGACCGTCTGCAGCGCCTTCACCTCCTGCTCGCGGCCGCCCACCGATGCCTGCACGGTGATCACGTTCGACAGCGAATTGCCGACCTGCGTGAGGCCCGTGTTCAGCGAGTTGTTGAGGTTCGCGACCGCGGCGGTCGAGCCGCTCGTGGGCGTGTTCAGCGCGCTGATCATGCTGTCGATGCTGGCGAACACGTCGGTGTTCTGCGACGCCGTTGCCGGCGTGACCGAGAACGTGTCGGTCGTGGCGGGCGTGCCCGTGATCGTCACGTTCATGCCGCTGCCGAGCGAGATCGCGCTGCCGGACGTGAACGTGGCCGGGGTCGTGGTCGTCGCCGGGCTCACGCTGTTGTCGGTCACCGTGTAGGTGAGCGCGCCGGTGGTCGCGTCGGTGCCGAACGCGATCGAGTAGTTGTGGTTGTTGGTCGCCTGCGTCGGGTCCGTCACCGTCACCCCGCTGATCACGCCCGTGCCCGTGTTCGACGTGCTGCCCGAGGCCACGTTGTCCGAGCCTACGGCCTGCACGCTCTGGAACACCGCGGTGCCCGTATCGCCCACCGCGATGTCGCGCGTGGCGGCCACCTGCATCACGCGCTGGCCTGCGTCGCCGTTGTAGGTCACGCCGCCGCTCGACTTGTTCGAGAACACCTGCGAGGTGCTCTGGAAGCCGGAGAAGATGTAGTTGCCCGCGCCGTCCGTAGTGTTGGAGAGCGTGAGCAACTGATCGCGGTAGCCCTGCATCTGCTTGGCGATGCCCTGGCGCGCGGTGTCGGTGAGCGAGCCGTTCTGCGCTTCGATGATGAGCGAGTGGATGCTCTGCATCGTGCTCGTCACGCTCGTGAGCGTCGTGTCCTCGAGCTGCAGCGCGGTGAGCGCCGTGGTCTGGTTCGCCGAGTACTGCGTGAGCGTCGCGCTGGTGGCGGAGAGCGTCACGGCCTGCGCGGCGCCGAGCGGATTGTCGGCGGGGTTCGAGATCGCCACGCCGGTCGAGATCTGCTGCTGGACCTGCAGGAGCTGGGACTGCTGGTTCTCCATCGTCGAGACGCTGGAGGCGAAAATCTGGGAAGTCGCGATACGCATGGGTCAGCGCCTCACTGAATAATGCCGATCAGGGTCTGGAACAGCGTTGCCGCCGTCTGGATCACCTTGCTGTTGGCCTGATAAAGCTGCTGATACTTCAGCAGGTTCGCTGCTTCTTCGTCGAGGTTCACGCCCTGCGCCGACTGTTGCTGCGAGGTGAGCTGCGTCACGAGCGACTGCTGCGACGTGTTCGACGCCTTCAGCTCGCTCGCGGAGTTGCCGATCGAGTTGACGTAGTTCGCGTACGCCGTGGTGAGCGTGGTCGTTCCGGTGAACGCCGTGCTCGAGGTGAGGTTCGCAATCGCGAGTGCATTGCGCCCGTCCTGCGTGCCGCTCTTGTTCGCCGCGACCGTGAACGTGTCGTTGTTCGAGGGCGTGCCCGTCATCGTGAAGCTCACGTTGGTCGCGACGCCGCCGGTGCCGGCCGAGTTCGTGAGGTTCGTGATCGTGTACGTCGCGCCCGTGGTCGGGCTATAGCTGATGCCGGTCACCGGGGGCGTCGCGGCGCTGTTGATCGTCACGCTCGTGCTCGTGGTCGAGCCCGGCGTGGTGATCGTCACCGTCGTGCCGTTGGGCAGGCCTGTCAACGTGCCCGTGGTCGAGTCGTAGGTCAGCGTGACCGGCAGGTTGGTGGTCGAATAGCCCGTGCCCACCGCGCCCTGCGTGACGTTGGCCGTGCCGGCGTTCGTCGTGGCCGCCGAGACGACCACCGGCGTGGCCGCCGCGATCGCCGCGGGGTCGCTGGTCGCGACCGCGAAGCTCGCGAGCGCGCCGGACGTCGGCTCGATCGTGAACGAATCGCCCGCGCTCACCGTGCCCGAAGGCGTGATCTTAAAGCCGCCGATCGTGATCGGCGCGGTGCCGTTCGGCTGCGTGTCGACCAGCGTGTTCGTCGTCGTGTCGGTGAGGTTCCAGTTGGTGCCGTCGTAGCTGAGCTTGTAGTTGTCGGTGAGCGGCTGCGTGGTGTTGGTGAGCGTGGCGCTCACCGAAGTCGAGGTGTCGGGGTTCGTCGAGCTGGCCGTGACGACCGGATTGCCCACCGTGAAGAGCGCGCCGCCCTGGCCGCCCGAGAGCGTCAGGCCGAGCGCGTTCTGCGAATTCACCTGCGAGGCGAAGCTCGTGACGATCGCACCCAGTTGCGACTCGGCCGGATCGAGCGTGTCCTGCACGAACGAGACGAGGCCGCCCACCGTGCCGCCTTGCACCGCCGCCGAGGACAGCACCTGCGGCGTGCCGAGCGACGCGGCGCTCGCGCCGTTCTGGCCCACCCAGGTCACGTCCAGCTCGGACGGGTTCGAGTTCGACGGCTGGGTGCCGAGGTTGTAGCTGTTGCTGCTCACCACGAGCGGCTGGCCGTTGCCGAGGAAGACGCTGTAGCCGGAGCTGCCCTGCACGACCTGCACGCCGACCAGCTGCGAGAGACTCGCCACGGCCTGATCGCGCTGGTCGAGCAGCTGGTTGGGCTGCTGGCCGCCGGCGCTCGCGGCCGTGATCTGCCCGTTGAGTTTCGCGATCTGCTGCGTGTAGGTGTTGATCTGCGAGACGGCGCTCGTGAGCTGCGTGTTCGCGCTCTGGCGCATCGAGTCGTACTGCTGGCTCGCGGCGTTGATCTGGGTGGCGAGCGTCTGCGCGTCGGAGAGCACGGTTTGACGCGCTGCCGTGTCCGAAGGCGAATTCGAGACGTCCTGCAGGCCGGTAAAGAAGTTCGTGATCGCGGTGGCGATACCCGAGGTCGGGCTGCCCACCAGGTTCGAGAGCTGCGTGGCGAGGTTGTACGAGGCCGTGTATGCGCTGCTGGTCGACTGCGCGTTGTTGAGCGCGGTCGTGAGGTACTGGCTGTAGGCGCGCTGCACGGTCGCGGTGGTGACGCCGCTGCCGATATAGCCGCTCGACGTGTACTGACCGGCCGATTCCTGATACACCGGCGATTCGACGGTGTAGCCCGCAGTCGTCGAATTGCTGATGTTCTCGCCGGTGGTCGAGATACCAATCTGCGCTGCCTGCAGGCCGCTCAGACCGATCGAGAAGATGTTGGACATGCGTGATCCTCGAAAGCGGCCTGCCCCCCTGGCAAACCGCGAAGTGAACTCACGGTATAACGGCAGCGCACTGCGAAAATTGAGCGCCTGAATAGGGCGAAAACGTTGGCGCGGGTCGTCGCGCCAAGGTGGTTGCGCTCGAGTGTGCGTGGGCGTGCCTAGGTATGCCTGGGTGTGCCTGGGGGTACCTGGCAATGCGCCCCGGGCGAAGCGGCGCAGCGTGCGCTGCGCCGGCAGGGCTGCAAGTCAGGTGCTCAGGCGCGCGCGAGCGCGCGGCGCTTCATCTCGAGCTGCGTGATGTAGCGCTGCAGCGTGTTCTCGGCGGAGCCGGGCAGCGCCTCGAAGCGAAAGCCCAGGTGATAGCGCCGGTCGCCATTGGGCAGGTCGATGAAGCGCAGCACGACGAGCGCGAGGTCCACGCGCAGCTTGCCGTGCGCGCGCAGGTCGAGTTCGACGTCGGGAAGGACCAGCCCCATGGCGAGATCCGCCACGCGCTCATCGGTCGTGCGCAGCCCGAGGCCGCCGAGCGAGAGGTCATGCACCTCGTAGGCGAAGCGGGGGCCGCCGCTCGGCAGCTCGCCGCGGCAAATGCACGGCTCGAGCACGGGCGTGTCGACGCGGAAATACTCGCGCCGCTGCACGTAGAACAGCACTTCGGGGAAATCGGCTTCGAACGCGGGGCGCCCTTCGAACTCGGTGCGCCGCGGCGTGGCCGTCCTGAACTCCACGCGCACGCCATCGGGCGATGCGTGGAACAGGCAGTCCGGCGCGGCGAGCACGCCCGTGTTCTGCTCGGGCAGCGCGCCCCAGTCGAACACGAAGGTGCGCTCGCGCCCGTTGACGGCCAGAACGCGGGTGACGAGCTGCCCGCCGCGATACTGGAGGGTCAGGAAGTCGCCGCGGTTGACGAGATTGCGTAGCTGGACGCCGATCTCGAGCGGATTGCGGCGCCCGAAATCGTGGGAGCCATCCGCGCCCTCGCCTGCTTCCTGTGGATTCGACTGAACGGTATTCATCGGCCTGCCGGAAATTCGTGAACGTGCCAGCGCGCCAGCGGGCCCTGCCCGCGCGCGCCGTTCGGGCGGCTTCACCGCCCGGTTTGCTTTTCCATCTCGCCTGCATTAGCGGCAGGCCGTTCAAAAAATTTAGGGATTCGGCACAAAAAAAGTGCGCCCGTCTCCGGCACGAAAGCCGCCGGCGCGGCTTCTTCCTGCAACTGCGCCGAGGCAACGTTTGCGATCGGTGAATTTACCGTTACGCCATCCGCTGCATGATCGTGAGAAGTTTCTTCGCGTAGTGCGGGTCGGTGGCGTAGCCCGCGCGCTGCATGCCGTGCGCGAAGCTCTCTGCGCTCTTCGAGCCGTTGATCACCGACGCATAGCGCGGGTTGTTCTTGAGCACCGTGGCGTAGTCGGTCATCGCGTCCTCGTACGAGTCGTAGGCGCGGAACTTCTCCACCACGCGATGCGGCTGGCCGTTCACATACTCGGTCGTGACCGTCGAGACGGTCTTGCCGGTCCAGTCCTTCGTCGCCT
>DATBXG010000486.1:0-5463 GCA_036514415.1 Paraburkholderia sp. | reverse complement strand
TCGCGTCGTCGACGACGGGCGCACCGTCGGCGAGACTGACGCGTGCCTGCCTGACCTCGTCCCACGCGCTATCGCGGCGCGTGCGCGCCGCCTGCACTTCCGCGGTGGTGACGACCTTGTTGCCCTGCGTGAAATGCTTTTCCTGCAATTCGAGGCGCTCGATTTCCTCTTGCGCCGCTGCCACCGCTTCTCGCGCGGCGGCCAATGCGCTCACGCGCTCGCTTTCTTCCTTTTGAAGCGCGGCAAGCCGCGTTGCCGAAGGCAGGTCGAGCGTGCGCAGCACCGGCACGGGTTTGCACCATTGCCCCAACAGCGCGAGCTTTTCCTCGAGTGCGCGTTGCGCATCCGCCAGTTCGTGCTCGAGCGTGCTTTCGTGCGCCGCGCTATTGCGGAACTCGCGCGCCGTGTCGAGTGCGGCGTGCAGCGCGAGCGGCACGTCGATGCCCGGCAGGCGCGTTAGCTGGTCCTCCACCTGCGCGCGCTTGCGCGCCTGTTCGTCGCGCGCCTCGCGCGCGGTTGTGAATGCCTGCTCGCGTAGACCGTGGTCGCGCAACAGGTGCGTCACCGTCTTGAGCGCCAGCGCACCCGGCAACGCCGCGCGCAAGTCGGCTTCGTCGACAGGCCAGCCCAGTTGGGCGGCGGCCGCGAACGCGGCATCGAGGTAGCTCTGGATCTCTGTTTCGCGCACCAGAAGCTCGCGCGGATAATTGACGCATTCGCCGCGCAGCCCGTCGAGCGCGTCGATTTCCGCAGCCAGCGCGAGTGCCGCGCGATCGGGCTCGATCGCGCCGCGTGACGCTTCCTTGCCTGCGAGATCGGCCTCGCGCGCTTCCTGTACCCTGCGCTCGGCGGCGATGTCGGCTTGCGCCTTCAACAGGTCGGCGTACGCCGTGGGCGGCAAATCGACGACTTCGCCCAAAGCAGCCAGCTCGTTCTGCTTGAGCGAAAGCTCTTCTATATAGGGTGCGAGGCGGCGCACCCGCTCGAGCTTCGAACGCTGTGATTCGAGACTGCGCTGTTCGGCGCGCAAACGCTCGATCGCCTGCTCGACCGTTTCGAGCGCTTCCTTTTTCTCGACCCAGTCGCGCGTGCGCACCTGCGCGGCCTTTAGCTCGCCCGTCGCTTCGGTAAACGCCGTCTCCGCCTGTGCATACGCACTGCCGCTGCGTCGCGGCGCCCAGAGTTCTGCGGCGCGATTTTCCAGTTCCTCGCGCACGGGCCCGAGGCTCCCCACGCCAGCGGCGGATTCGAACAGCACCTGGCCGAGCTTGTCCGATGCGTCGAGAATGCTGCGGCCGCCTTCAACGAGCCGTGCATGATCGAGGCCGAACATCTGTTCGAAGAACTCCTTGCTCGCGCCATCGAGAAATGCGGCGAGAAAATCGTCGGGCAGCTTGTCGTCCTGCGGCGTGCGCAGCGAATTGCGGCCGCGCGCGCGATGAAAACGCTGCTCGGCCGCGCCGTTTTCCAGCACGCCACCAAGGCGAAGCTCGGGCGTGCCATGCAGGAAATCCAGCGGTGTTTGCAGGCGCATGCCGAACAACAACTCCGACACGGCCGTGCGCACCGTGGACTTGCCCGCCTCGTTCGGCCCCACGATGACGTGAAAATCGTGCGCCGCGTGGGGAAAGGGCAAGGTCGTTTCGGTGAACTTGCCGTATTTGATCAAATCGAGTTGCTTGAGACGCACTGGTCATTCTCCCGTGGAAAGGCGCGCTAGCAGCGCAGGGCCGACCTGCTCCACCAGCGCCGCGAGTTTGCCGTCGCGAACGAGTTCGAGCAGCGGCGCGTCTTCTTTCACTTCGCTGCGCACCTTGCCGACGAAGGCGCGCAAATCGCGTTCGAGCAGTGCGAGAAAATCGGGGTCTTGCGTCGCGGCTTCGAGTATCTGCTTGAGATCCGCGATCGCTTCGAACTGCTCGTTTTGCGCAGCAGCCGTATCGGCTGCGCGGGTTTCGAGCTTGACCTTTTCCAGCCACAGCCTCTCATTGCCGATGATGCCGATCTGGTTGAGCACCTCGGCGCGCAATTGCGTGGCGCGCCCGAAAAAGAGTCCGTGCGCCGGCGACTTGCCGGTGACCGTCACGCGCACCGCGCGCGGCACGTGCGGGTCAGTGGACAGCAGCGTTTCGAGCGACGCCCCGATCTTGCGCGAGAGATCCGCGACGCTCAGGCAGTCGCTCGCATCGACGCGCACCGATTCCCAGCGCAGGACGTCGAGATAGAGACGTTCGACCTGCGTATGGCCTGCCTCCACCGTCACGAGCACCGCGCCGCGGCGGCCTGTCTCGCGTATGTGCCGCCCCTGCAGATTGCCCGGAAACACGATGGTCGATTGCTCCGGCCACTGCTGGAATTCGTGCACGTGGCCAAGCGCCCAGTAGTCGTAGCCCTTCGCGTGCAATTCGGAACGCGTGCATGGCGCGTAGCTCGCATGCGCGGCATAGCCTTCGAGCGCGGTATGCAGCACGCCGATGTTGTAGTAACCGGAAACCGGCGAGGGATAGCTCACGGCGAGATTGTCGATCACGGCCTTGTCCTTGAAGCTCTGGCCGTGCAGCGCCACCTTGAAGTCATCCAGCACGTGCGTTTCTGGCTTGCGATGACTGAACACCACCACGTTGTCGGGCAGCGTGAGCTTCTTCGTCATTTCGCTTTCTGCGTCGTGGTTGCCCCACAGCGCGAATACGCGAATGCCGGCCTTGCGCAGACGGCCCATTTGCTGGCCGAAGAAAATACCGGTGTTGTGATCCTTCCAGTCGCCATCGTAGAGATCGCCGGCGATCACGACGAAGGCCACCTCTTCTTCGATCGCGCGATCGACGAGCAGGCGCAACGCCTCGCGTGTGGCATTGCGCAACTGCCCCGCCGGTGCGTCGGGATAGGCGCTCAGGCCATGCAGGGGGCTGTCGAGGTGTATGTCTGCCGCGTGGATGAACTTCACGACGTGTCCTCTCTTGTGATTGCGGGCGCTGTGTGGAGAAAGGGCGATTCCCGCCCGTCGATGCCGGCCAATTTTAATCGACGCGCATCGGTCTGCTTCGGCGTGCGGCGCTGCTTTGACAGGGCGGCCTGCCGCACAGTAGAATTATTTCATCGGCTGTTGAATATTGACACGGCAACGCGCGGCGCATTGCCCCCCCGGAAGCGACACGAATCAGATGGACAAGCTTGGCAGCATGAAGATGTTTGTGAGAGTCGCTGAGGCGGGAGGATTCGCCAAAGCCGCGGCGCGCGCGTCGCTGAGCACCGCCGCCGTGTCGCGCGCCATCATGGAACTGGAGTCGAGCCTGCAAACGCGGCTCTTCAACCGCACCACGCGGCAGATCTCGCTGACCGACGCGGGTCGCCGCTATCTCTCGCATTGCGAGCGCATTCTCAACCAGGTCGAACTGGCCGACGCCGAAGCCATGGGCGCGAGCGCGCAACCGGCGGGCAGGCTGCGCATTCACGCCACGTCGAGTTTCGGCCAGCACTACCTCACGCCGCTGCTCGCGCAGTACACGGCGCAGTTCGAAGACGTCTCGGTCGATCTCGTGCTCTCGCAGCGCACGCCCGATCTGCTCGAAGAGAAGTTCGACGTGGCGATCGTCATCGCGCAGACCCTGAAAGACTCATCGCTCGTTTCGCAACGCGTGGGCTTCGCGCGCCCGGTGCTGTGTGCGTCGCCCGGCTACCTGATGCGACATGGCACGCCGCGCACGCTCGCGGACCTCGAACATCACACCTGCCTGCAACTCAGTCTGCAGGACATGCCGGCGGCACAGTGGCTGTTCGAGGATGCCGAAAGCGAATCGTTGCGCTCGCCCAAGCCGGCGCCGCTCACGGTCAACATGCCCGAAGCGCTCGCCCAGGCCGTGCAGGCAGGCATGGGTCTCGCCATGCTGCCGGTGCCCGCTGCGCTACAGGGCATTCGCGAAGGCAACCTGATTCACGTGCTGCCTGACGTGCGCGCGGTGCCGCACAATATTTACGCGCTCTACGCTTCCCGCCAGTATCTCGATGCGAAGATCAAGACGCTGGTCGAATTCCTGCGCGAGACCGTGCCGCAGAGGATCGCCGAACACGAACAGGCGCTCGGCGCAGCGCAAGCGCGGCGCGATCGCGCGATGGCTTGCTTAGAGTGAGCCGCGCGCATTACTCCTTCTTCTAGTTAGAACCTGTTGAGACGCATGAAAAGCGCGGCCACCTCGCACACGACGCCGGCGACGAAACGAACGCGCGGACGCCCCGCGCAAGGCACCTCGGTTGGGCCGGACATGTTGTTGCGCAACGCGCGCAGGACGTTCGCGAAGCGCGGCTACGACGCCACGAGCGTGCGTGAGATCGCACGCGAATCCGGTGTCGATGCGGCGCTGCTCGCGCATCACTTCGGCTCGAAGGAAGCGCTGTGGGCGGCCGTGGTCGAACAGATCGCCCAACACGCCGCGCCCATGATCGCCGCGACGGCGGCCTTGCGCACGTCGCCGCTCGGTGTGCGTGAGCGCGTGGAGCGCGCGCTCGAAATCTACATCGACAAGGTATTCGACGAGCCGGACATCGGCCTTTTCTTCGCGACGGCCGCCACCGAGGAAGGCGAGCGCTTTGGTCTGCTCGTCGAGCGCATGGTGCGCCCCTATCACCGCGTGCTGGTTCCCTTGCTCGCCGACGCTGGAAAGCGCGAGGCACTCAAGGTAGTCGATGCAAACGTACTGTTCTTTATGCTGCTGAACGGCATCAGTAAAACCGTTGCCTATGGACATCTCGTGCAGGTGTTCTCTGCCTTGCCGAAGCAGCAGGCGAAGTACAAGCGCGTGGTGCTGGAGACGGCGTTGAATATGCTTGGGTGACGCCGGTGGCGTGGCGTGTGGCTCGCACCAATCAAAAACTACAAAATACGTATGAAAATATACGATCGGTGCTACTCGGGCGGGTTTTAGCCCATAGGCGACAGGCTCAGCAACGTTTCGGGGTCGGAGAGCCGTTAAGACCGTGAAACAACTACTAGAATTTGGTTTGTTTTCCTCCTGTAGGCCCGGTGCAGTATGGCTTTTGGCGATTTTTCGCTTTTGATTGAAATGTTCCACGGTCTGCCGCGGGCTATTGTGGGCGTTTCGGCTCGAGGGCTGTCGGATTTTCTCTGATGGGGTGCCTTGCCCTGCCCTTCCGTCGTGCTGGAATCGCGGCGTGTGACGGGCGCAGTATTGGGATCTCTCTTGAGATTGCTCGCGCGACGCGCGCGGATCCGCAGTGCAATTTCTCAAAGACGATTTGCGAGACTTTCGTCCGCGTGTCTTGCGCTGTGCATGTGGGTTACTCGCTCGCGTCGGGCCTTTTTGTCGGTTAGTTGCATTTACATTAAGCACGTGGAGTGACTCCTCGATGCACCCAGAGAGTCGGTTCTTCGTGGACCGGCGGCAAACATGCTGATCTGCCACCGCGTCTTGTAGTTAGCAATGACTTTGCGCGCTCTGCCGGCCGCTG
>DATBXG010000485.1:0-5572 GCA_036514415.1 Paraburkholderia sp. | reverse complement strand
ACATCCTGGAGCACCGCCCGGTCGATGAGCGGGACGAAGCCCGCCTTGGCCGGTTGCACGTCCAGCTCCGGCAGCGGGCCGGGCGGGCGGCCCAGCAGCACGCAAAGCGCATGACGCGCCACCGCGATCTGGCTCTCGAATACGGGAATGCTGCTCAGCGTGCCGAGATACTGGGTCTTCGCTTGCTGGAGATCGAGCTCGTCGGTTTCGCCGCTCTTGAAGAGCTTTTGCGTGATCTCGTAGCTGCGCTTTTGCAGTTGCGCGTTGTCTCGCGCGATGCGCAGGCGCGCTTCGGTCGTGCGCAGCGTGAAATAGGTGTCCGCGACCTGCGCGTGAACGAGCACGAGCGCGTCCTCGCGGTTGTCCTGCGCGGCGAAGAAGGCGGCGTCGGCCGATTCGATCGCGCGGGCGAAGCGTCCCCAGAAGTCCAGTTCCCAGCCGATGCTGAAGCCGAGACCATACTGGAAGTACGCGCCCGAACGCGGGTTGAAGCCATCGTGGCGCTTGCGCGCCGAGTACAGCACATCGGCGTTGGCCTGCTGCACCTGCGGGTAGCGCCCCGCGAGCGCGATGCCCAGTTGGGCCCGCGCCTCGATCACGCGCAATGCGGCAATCTTCAGGTCACCGTTGTTCGCATCGGCGGCGGCAATCAGCTGTTCGAGATTGTCGTCGCGGAACACGCGCCACCATTGCCGCGCGTCGGGCTGTTGCCCGGATGGTGACGTGATCTGCGTGACCTGCTCGATCGACGCGCTGCTCCAGTGCTCGGTCCAGCTCTCGCGCTGCGGCTGAAAGTCCGGGCCCACGCGCATGCACGCGCTCAGGCACGCCGTGAGGCACGTGCCCAGGCAGCAGGCGCCGAGCGGGAGCCAGTGAGGGCGCTCGCGGAGGAACACGTGGGTGGCCCCGCGCTTCAAGCCTGCTGTTTTTCTTGCGCGCGTTCGGGTTGGGACTGGTCTTTCACCCAGCGCCAGAACAGTTGATAGCCAACGGCGAGCATCACCGGGCCGATGAAGAGGCCGATCACGCCGCCCGTGACCATGCCGCCAATCGCGCCGATCAGCACCACGGGCATGGGCACCGCGACGCCGCGGCCAAGCAGCAGCGGCTTGAGCACGTTGTCGGCGAGGCCTGCAACGAACTCGTAGACGGAGAAGACGATGGTCGCCGTGCTCACGCCCTGCGTCATGATCACGAAGATGATGACAGGCACGGTGATGAGCGTGGCGGGCAACTGCATGATGCCGATCAGCAGCACGGCGAGCGCAAGCAGGCCGGCGCCGGGAACGCCCATCATGATGAAGCCGGCGCCGATCAGCACCATCTGGATGAACGCGATGCCCACCACGCCCTGGGCGACCGCGCGGATCGTGGCCGTGCACAGGTCGGCGATTTGCGGGCCGTTCTCCGGACCGGAGATGCGCGAAGCGATCAGCACCGAGCTGCGGTGGCCGTTGTCGCCGTACGCCATCAGGATGCCCGCGACGATCAGGGCTACGAAGAATACCAGCAACGCCGCCCCAAGCCCTGTGAGCGTGCCTAGCGCCGCGAGACCGGCCGCCTTCAGTTGCGGCGCGAACCGTTGCACGAGACCGGCGACGTCGGTCGAGGCCTGCAGCCAGAAGTCGTAAATGCGCTGGCCGACGATCGGCCAACTGGCGACCGAATCGGCGGGGGGCGGAATATGAAACGTGCCGCTCTTCGCGACGTCCATGACATGGTCGACCGAATCGGCAACGGCCACGCCCAGCAGCCAGGTTGGTGCGAGGATCACGCCGAACGCCACGAGAATGATGAGCGTGGCGATCATGCCTTCCTTCTGCGGAAAGTGGCGTTGCAGCTTCGCCTGGAGCGGATAGAGCGTGACCGCGAGAATCACGGACCACACCATGAGGTTAAGGAACGGCGCGAATATACGGAAGCAGAACACCGCCAGAACGGCGATGAGCGCGGCGCGGATCAGGACATCGAGCAAATCCCGGGACTGCGCCTTCGGCGTTTGTGTAGTGGGCAGCAGCATTGCTCTTCTCCTCGCAGGTCGCCGCGAGGGTCTCCCGCGGGCAAACCAGGCTCCCCAGGGAGCCTGCGTTAACTGTGCGTGACTCCTCTCGCTGTCTGGCGAAGATTCCGCCAGAACCTCAGGTAGTACGAGAAACTGACCGCCGGCGCCGCGTGGCTTCCCAACCCTGTTCCGCGACTGCTCGTATATTCCTGGCAATCGGGAGCACGACTTCGTGATGTTTGCAGTCACCCGAGCCGTGCAGAATGCGCCGCCGAATTGAGTCTATTACACGCGGTGAAAAGGGACAATGAAGGGTATCGCCGACCCGGGACCGGCAGGCAATTACGTTAAGCGGGTGCCGAACTGGCTGCCGTGCGCGCGGCGCAATCCTTGCGCAATCGCGTGGATCAATGTCCCGGGCCGCTCGAAGGCACGCAACTGAGCACGAGGAGATCGCCCGCGCCCGCACCGGCGGCCAGCGCCGCGTTGTGGAATTCGTGGCTGCCGCAGCGCCACTCGGCAAGATAGTCATTGCGACAGCCGCGTGCTTGCGCGGCGATCATCGACACCGGATAGCTGCAGGTTCGCAAACCGTTGCAGTGCTGCGCGAGATCTCGCGTGACATTGCCGTGGGGCGCGCCGCAATTGCTGCCGTACGTGCCGGAGACGACGGCGATCGTCGCTTTGTTCGTGTCGCGCGTCGCTACGCCGGGCGTCGCTACGCCGCGCGCCGCGGATGAGATCAACAGCGCGCTGAGGCCGACGGCCACCCATGCGCCCACCAGGGCGATTCCGGTTGGTTTCATAATGCCCCTCCCGAACCAACGCCGCGTGAGCGACTTCGCAGACGCGCGCGCGAGCGCGGCTTCCAGTCGACGATTTCATCTTAGCCCGGCCTCTGGGAAGGGCAAGGCGGTGCCCGGCGATGGTGCGAGTCTTCGCTGCAGTGCACCAGCACCTGTCACCGGAGGCACACGAATGGTGGTGCATCGCGGGGCCGGACCGCGCTTGCCTCGCCAGCGGTCCAAACGACGAAACCCGCGCCAGCGGGGCGTTGAGGCGGCGTGCGCCACCGTTTGTGCGACGGGTGGCATACCTATTGCTTTGTAGCCTTCAGGGCCAACGATGGCCTCAATGAATGGCTTCATCGTCCCGCTGCGTGCGGGATCGTTCGATCATGCGGGGCAACGGCGTCCCGAAGCGACACTCCACGGCACAGTGTGTCTGGCGGGTGCGCTTCGGGACGCTTTTTTTTATGCGCCTTGTGGGGCGCGGACGGCTCGGACAAATCATTGGCGACACCATTTGCACTACTAAAGATGAACATGCGGGAAACGACACCTGGCATCTCTGCGGAAATCGTCGGCGAACTCATCAATCTGGCCGGGCGTCAGCGCATGCTTTCGCAGCGCATCGTCCTGCATGCGCTGCTCGGCTTGCGCGGAGACGATGCCGCCCTCGCAGTCGCGCGCGAATGCCTCGAAATGTTCGCGGCGTCGCACGCGCGGCTCGTCGAGGGTGACGATCACTTTCCTGGTGTGTTCTCGGCTGCGCTGAGCGAACTCTATTTCGGTTCACGCAACGCCGACGAGCGGATTCGCGCCTTCATGAAGCTGGCCGCGCACGCGTTCGAGTCTCTCGAACCGGTGCTGGCCAACCGCACTGCCAGTGACAGCGCGCGCGAGACCGCCATCGAGCAGCTCACGGCCGCCGCCACGCCGCTGCTCGAACTGCTGCAAGCGCTTACGCAGGCGTATCAGGACGAATTGCGCGGCGTCGAGGCCGCGGCGGCGAAGCGCCAGGCCGGCATCGTCGAAGAGCTTGCCACCATTTCGATGCGCGCGAACATCGTCGCGCTCAATGCGCGCGTGGCCGCCGCCCGCGCCGGTCACTTCGGCCGCGAGTTCGCCGTGATCACGGCGGAACTCGCCGACGTGATCGGCGAAATGGACCGGCTCGTGCAGGGCGTAGTCGGCAAGCGCGGAAAGCACGAGACGCGCGCGAGTGCGCCCGAAAGACATTCTGAATTCCGAAATCAACGGATGCATGCCCGCGCTGCGGGTTGAGATCCACTACTGGGGAGAACCTCGTGAAAGACCTGGCAAGTTCGCTCAAGAGCGGTAACTGGCGTGCGCTGATTGCGTGCTTCCTCTACTTCGACACCGGATTCACGGTCTGGGTGATGTTCGGCCCGCTCGCGCCCTTCATCCAGAAGGACATCCCGATGACGCCGGCCGAACTGGGCCTGCTCGTGGCGGTGCCGGTGCTCGGTGCGGCGATCCTGCGCGTGACGCTCGGCAATCTCTACCAGGCCTATGACGGCCGCCGTGTCGCGCTGCTCGGCATCGCGCTTTCGGCCATTCCGTCTGCCGTGCTGCTGCTGATGCCCGGCACGCCGTCCTATACCTTGCTGCTCGTGCTTGGCGTGCTGCTTGGCGTGGGCGGCGCGAGCTTCGCCGTGGCGCTGCCGATGGCAGGGAGCAACTATCCGCCGAAGGTGCAGGGTCTCGTGCTCGGCCTCGCCGCAGCCGGCAATATCGGCGCGGTGCTCGACGGCTTCCTCTTTCCGGGCCTGGCCGCCCACTATAGCTGGGCGCGTGCCACGGCCGCGGCGCTGCCGCTGCTCGCGCTCGCCGCGACGGCCGTGATCTTCTGGGCCCGCGATCTCGGCCAGAAGTCGGGCAGCGCGCCGCAGGCGTTCCGTGCGTTCTGCATCACGCTCGCTGGCTTGCTTGCACTCGTGCTCTGTGTGCATGCTGGTGTGTTCGGCGCAGGCAAGACTGGCGTACTGCTGCTGCCGGTGCTTGGCGCGCTGCTCGCCATCGCCGTGCTGCCGCGCCACTATCGCGCCGTCCTTGCGCAAGGCGACACGTGGGTCGTGATGCTCGTGTACAGCATCACGTTCGGCGGCTTCGTGGGGATGTCCTCCTATGTATCGACGCTGCTTATTTCGCTCTACCAGGTACCGAAGCTCGAAGCGGGCGTGGTGATGTCGCTGCTCGCGCTCACCGGCGCGATGGTGCGCCCGCTCGGCGGCCTGATCGCCGACCGCATTTCGGGCGTGCGCGCGCTCGTGGTGCTGCTCGCCGCCATCTCGGCATGCGACTTCGCCTTCGCGCTCTGGATGCCGTCCTTCGCCGCCGGCATTGCGCTGCTCGCGTTCACCTACGTTTGTTTCGGTCTCGGCAATGGCGCGACGTTCCAGCTCGTCCCGCGCCGCTGGCAGGGCCGCACGGGGCTCATGTCGGGCATCATCGGCGCGGCGGGCGGCATCGGCGGCTTCTATCTGCCGGTCATCATGGGCATTGCCAAGGAAAGCACCGGCAGCTATCAAATGGGCTTCGCGACGTTCGGCACGATTGCGGCGGCGGCGTTCGGCCTCGTGGTGCTTCACCGTGCGCGCTGGCTCGAATGGGCGCTGCCCCAGGAGCCGGCGATGGCAGCGGCAGTGCCCGCCGTCGTGCAGGGTGCGCAGGCAAGCGCAGGCAACTGAGGCCTGAAGCGGACGCAGCGGCCCGGATTCGAATGACGGGCCGCTTGTGGCATGAAAAGGATAAAAGAACGCGCCTT
>DATBXG010000484.1:0-2970 GCA_036514415.1 Paraburkholderia sp. | reverse complement strand
ACGGCCCGCTGGCGTCCATCATGGGCGACGCGGATGTCTCGTGGATGGTTGGCCTCATCGCGACCGCGCTGACCTACTTCGTGTTCGCGTCGAAGGATGGTTCGCGTTCGCTGCGCCGCGCTCCGGCAGGCGCCGCCGCTTCGGAGTGAATCCAGGGGAGCGCCGGGCCGCTCCCGCGAGATTCACCACAAACTAGCTGCAACGCCGGAAATTCTCCGGTACAATCCGCCCTCCTTGATTCCCCGATAGCTCAGTCGGTAGAGCGCCGGACTGTTAATCCGTAGGTCCCTGGTTCGAGCCCAGGTCGGGGAGCCAAAGTTCAAGATACGCGGGAGTAGCTCAGTTGGTAGAGCGCAACCTTGCCAAGGTTGAGGTCGCGAGTTCGAGACTCGTCTCCCGCTCCAGCACACATTGACCCGAAGCGGTGCAGTGCTTCACTGCGCGCCGCCCTCGATCAATGCACGTCCCCAGCGCGGTGCCTCGACGGCCATCCATATTCCGCCGCTTGCCATGCGAGCAGCCCCGGCAAATAGAACAGCAGATCGCGTATGCGCCGCGCCCCCGCGAGCGCGAGGCAGGTGGGCGCGTCGAATCCCATCAGACCGCCGATTACGACGAACGCGCCCTCCTGCACGCCGAGCCCCGCCGGAACCAGAAACGCGATGCTGCTCACCATCTGGATCAGCGCTTCGAGCACGAACGCCTGCATGAAGGTCGCATCCGTGCCGAGCACGCGCAACGCGATCCAGAGTTCGAGCGCGTAGCCGAGGCATTGCAGCGTTTGCCAGATGAACAGATAGCGCACGACCACACCGGTCTGCCGCCAGATCAGCTTGAGGGAGAGGTCCACGCGCGCGGACTTGCCCACGAGATCGACGACCTTCCCGCTCGTGATGTGATTGAGCGTGCGTGCAGCACGCTCGAACGGCCGCGCGTGCTGCACGAGCGCGAAGAGAACCAGCAGCGGCGTGAACGCCGCGATGCCCCAGGCGAGCCGCCCCACGAACCGCACGGTATCGGAAGAAGAATGGTCGAGCAGATAGCCGCCTGCCACCAACGCAAAGAGCACCTGGCTGATCAGCGTGAGCTGCATGTCGGCGACGAGGCACGCCACGGCCGTGGCCGGCCGCACGCCGGCGCGGCCGAGCAGGCGGAACGAAACGATTTCTCCGCCAATGCGCGCGACCGGCAGCAAACCGTTGATCGACTCGCGAATCCAGACGAGCTTGAGCATCGTTGCGAACGAAGGGCGCTGTGCAGCGCGGATGAGGCTGCGCCAGTCCCAGGCGTTGGCGCACATCGGCAGGATATGCACGGCGGCCGCCAGCACGAGGCCTATGCCCGCGGCTCGCAACAGTTGCAGCACCGCCGCGGGATGTTCGCGCCACACGAGCCACACCGCGATCGCAAGACCGCACAGGGCGGCGATACGTCCGATGTGCTTCATCTGCGGGTGCTCTCTGATGGATGCTCCCGTCTCATTCTCTCCCCCATCTTCCTTGACGCTCAGGTCTCGTGAACTGGCGAAAGCATGCCGTTCCTGTCGACGCGAAAGCGTGTTCCGCGCCAGACGACGCCCGACGAGCAAAAACTCGCGACATAGATTGCGAACTGAACCAGTTCCCAAAGGGGCAAGCATAGCAGCCCGCTGGGCTTGTCGCCGGTCGCGCGGTCGGTCTGCCAGATGAGCCGCGCGCGGGCGAACAGCGCCACGCCGGCAAGCACCCACGCCGCCGTGGCGCCACCAGACAATGCGACGGCGAGCATGGCGAGCGCAAACGGATGCATCAGCACCGCGCCAAGATGCCCCGAGCGGTCCGCCGCGCGAACCGTGCGGCTCCAGCGCAATTCGTGTGCAAAGAGCTTGGTGAACGTATTCTCCACGCAGGCGTGCCGCACGAGGATAGTCGGAATGGAGACCTCGGCGCCGACGCGGCGCACGGCCTCGCCAATTGCGTGGTCCTCGGCGAGGTGATGGGCGAATTGCGCAAGGCCGCCAATGCGCTCGAGCATGTCCCGCGTCATGGCGATGGACTGGCCGAAGCACGGCCGCGCGCGACCGATTGCGAGCCCCGTGACGACGCCGGGCAGGAAATGATAGTTGGTCAAGGCCGCCGCAACGCGAGGCCAGAACCCCGGCGCGCACAAGCCGCGATAAACGGCCGTCACGAGACCGACGCCCGGCTGCTGCAACGCCCCGACCACATGACGGAGATAATTCTGATCGACGAGCACGTCGCTATCGGCAAAGCACAGCACGTCATGCTCGGCCTTTTCGAGCATGTTCACGAGATTCGCGATTTTGCGGTTGGGCCCGTAGAGGCGCGCATCGGCAACGACGGTGATATGCGCATCGGGGTAGCGCGCGCGCAGCCGCTCGACGGCGCGCAGCGCCTCGTCGCGCGCATCGTGAACGCCGAACAGATACTGGACTTGTCCAGGATAGTCCTGCTCGAAAAAGCTCGCGAGGTGCTGCTCAAGGTGCCATTCATCGCCATGCAGTGGCTTGGCGAGCGTGACTGCCGGGAAGTGCCGCGGCGCGGCCACCTCGCGTGCGAAGAACCGGCCGACCAGCACGCTGGCCGTGCAGGTATAAATGATGCCGAGCGCGGCGCAAAGGCCGCATAGCACGGCAAGCGACACGAAAAACAGGTGTGAGAATCCCGGCAGTTGCGCGTGAACGACTTCAAACGCCGCCGAAACGACGGCAAGCGCAGTCACGGCCATCGCAACGATAGCGCCTGTTCGTCCCCTTGCGTGCGCGCGGTCCATCATGCCTCGTGCGCGCGCAGGAAGCGGAAGAACTCCACGCCTTCGCGCAGACGCCGCTTCATCATGTCCCAGCTCGTGAGCATCTCGCGCACGATCTCCCAGATCTTCGAAGGCCGGAAATAGAACTGCCGGTAGAACTGCTCGAGGTGGTGATAAATCTCCTCGCGCGACAGGTGCGCATAGCCGATCGCCGCCAGC
>DATBXG010000483.1:0-5662 GCA_036514415.1 Paraburkholderia sp. | reverse complement strand
CGTCGGCCAGCCGCTCGAAGAGCGGCATGGGCGCGATGGCGATGAAGGCGCGGGCGTTCGCCACAGGCGGTGCGCGCTAGCTTGCCGCCTTCACGACCTTGTTCGCGGCCATGTCCCACGTGGAGGCCGCTGTGCCTTCCTTGGAGCCGTCGTCCTTCTGCGAGGTGAGCTCCCACTTGATTTTCGTGAAGTTCAGCGAGAGCGTCTCCACGGGCTTGCCGCCCGCGCCGCCCGACACGCTAACGTTGCTCAGCACCACATTGTCGAGGGTATAGGTGATGAACGGCATGATCTTGCCGTCGCTTTCGGCGGCGTTGCGGCCCACCACGACCGTTGCGCTCGCAATGGCCTTGCCGCCGCAGCAATACTCGTTGAGCGTGGGCGTGGCGACGTCCACGAACTTCGTGACGGTGAACTCGCCGACATGGGGCTTGCCCGACGTGCGCTCCGAGTTGCTGACGTCGTTGGTCACCTGCATCGCTACGTTATGGCTGTACGACATCAACTCGATCTTGTCGGTATAGCCCTCCAAAGTGCACTCGCCTTTGATGTCGCTGCCCAGATCGAGAATGATCGAATCCATGATTTGCTGCTCCCGAAGCAGTAAAGAACCGCGCAGGCCGCGTGCGCCGCGCTGCGCGCGTTCAGGAACCAGGGGGCGCCTACGCGCCGCCTGGCTGTCGTCTCTTCATCGAATAGCCGTCTACCCCGCGCGGATCAGGCGGCCGCCGGCGGCGGCAGCGTCGCCACGAGCC
The DNA here is from genome assembly GCA_036514415.1 of Paraburkholderia sp. Taxonomy (GTDB): domain Bacteria; phylum Pseudomonadota; class Gammaproteobacteria; order Burkholderiales; family Burkholderiaceae; genus Paraburkholderia. The sequence goes on along the minus strand of DATBXG010000483.1, from coordinate 4,907 downwards.
GGATCGACGCGGTGAGTTCCTCGAGCTGGAAGTGCGGCCTGAGGAACACCGTCGCCCGGTACGCGCCCGGCTTGCCCGGCACCTCGGTCACATCCACGCGCGCCTCGCGCAGCGGGTACTGCGCCTTGATTTCCTGAGGGGCGTTGTCGTTCACGAGCACGTAGTCGGCAATCCACGTGTTGAGGTAGCTGCGCACGTTATCGCGCGTCATGAAGCTGCCTACCTTGTCGCGCATGATCGCCTTGATGTAGTGCGCAAAGCGCGACGCCGCGAGGATATACGGCAGCATGGCCGAAATGCGCGCGTTCGCCGTGGCCTCGGGCGTGTTGTAGGCGGCTGGCTTGCACGCGGTCTGGCCGCCGAAGAACACGGCGAGCCCTTCGTTCTTCTTGTGCACGAGCGCGATGAAACCGAGCGAATCGAGCTCCTTTTCGCGGCGATCGGTGATCGCGACTTCCGTCGGACACTTCATGGCCTTGTCGCCGGAAGCGGTCTGGAAGATGTGGTCGGGCAGGCGCTCCACGGCGCCGCCGCCTTCCACGCCGCGAATCGCAGCGCACCAGCTGTATTGCGCGAACGCGTTGGTGATGCGTTGCGCCAGCGCGTAGGCGGAGTTGCCCCACAGATACTTCGAATGGTCCGTTCCGTCGACATCTTCGAAGAAGTTCATCCCCTCGACCGGATTGCTGTCCGGATGATAAGGACGCCGCATCAAGACATGCGGGAGCGTCAGCGCGACATAGCGCGAGTCTTCGCTCTTGCGGAATTCACGCCAGCGCGCCATGTCGATCGTCTCGAAGATCTTGGACAGATCGCGCGGCACGCCCAGCTCCGTGAAGCTCGCCATGTCGAAGAGCTGCGGGTGCGCCGCCGAGATGAACGGCGCGTGCGCAGCAGCCGCCACCGAGGCGAGCTTTTCGAGCAGGCTCACGTCGGGCGTCTGGCGCGTGAAATAGTAGTCGCCCACCAGCACGCTGAACGGAAAGCCGCCGAAGGTGCCGTATTCCTCTTCGTAGATCTTCTTGAAGAGCGCGCTCGTGTCGACGTCGATGGCCTTCTCGAGATCGTTCTGCAGGTCCTGCTTCGAGGCGTTCAGCAGGCGCAGCTTCATGCGCGTGCCCGTTTCCGAGCCCTTCACCAGAAAGTGGAGCCCGCGCCACGACGACTCCAGTGCCTGCATGTCGGGGTGGTGCAGCACCTCGTTGAGCTGCTCGCTGATCAGCTCGTCGATCTTGCGGATGTGATCGTTGATCATCGCCACCGTGTCGCGGCTGATGGTCATGTTCTTGTCGAGCACCTGCAAGGCGAACTCGGCGAGCAGTTCGCGCGCATGCTGCTGCTGGTCTTCGTATTGCGCCATGCGGCCTTCGTGCACGATGCGATCGAGCAGCGTGACCGTACCGGCCTGGGCCGTGGCGGCGGCCTGAGTGTCTGACATGATTGTCTCCTCGCGTTGGGCTTAGCTGGCCGGCGTGTCGCTGGAAGCTTCCGGGGTCGCGCCCGGAGCGGCTCCAGGATTGCCGCCCGTGGCTGGCGACGGCAATTGCGCGGCCGGCGTGTCCTGCGGGTGCGCCGAGCGAATTTCGCTCAGCCCCTTCGGGTCATGCACCACTTCCTGGAGGAGCTTGTCCAGTTCGTCGTTGCCGTCGAGCTTGGTGAGGAGGTCGCGCAGCCGCAGCCGTGCGTCGTAAAGCTGCTTGAGCGGCGCGATCTGCTGGACGATGCTGACGGGATCGAAGTCGTCGATCTGCTCGAACTTCAGCTCGACATTGATCTTGCTGCCGTCTGCGGCGAGCGTGTTGTCGACCTGCAGCGTGACACGCGGCCCGATGGACTTCATCACGTCGTTGAAATTGTCGCGGTCGATATCGACGAAGCGGCGCTCCGTCATCTTCGGCAACGGCTCGACGGGCTTGCCGGACAGATCGGCAAGAATGCCCACGACGAGCGGCAGTTCGCGCTTTTCGATGGCATTGCCCGTTTCGACGTCGTACGTGATCTGGACACGCGGCGGTCGGTTCCGTTCGAACCAGTGCTGGGTACTGTCGGCCATGGTCACCTCGGTGGCGGTCGTTCTTCTATTGCAGTGTGTGACGGTAGGAGTTGCGCGTTTGTCGTCAATCTGCCTTTTTCATGATGCTTTTTCTTTAAGACAGCAATAGCCACGCAAATCGTAAATAAACGATTTGCGTGTCCATACCCTGTCCTTCAGAAAAGACACAGATAAAGCATGCCCCATAATCATCAGAAAGGGGGCATTCACGGCGTCAATGGGTCGCGCTGATCGCTTCATGACTTTGTCATCATCGCGCGATTCGTGAAGATAGACGGTCAGGACTTTAGGACAGGAAATGAAAAAATTCAAAAAATATTTACGGCGCATATCCCCAATTCCTTTCAAACTTATTTTCGCTTTCTTTTTGAATTTGCCGATTAACAAATCGTTATTGCAATGACGCAGGAGGCGCTTGTAGACTACGCGCAAACCGGCTTGCGCAGCAAAACATGCGTAATGATTAGAAATACGAACTAGCATGGGATCTCCTGCGCGCGGGCAGGAGGCATCGCAGACAAGAGGCGACGCAAACAATGGGGATTGCGCAGTGACGACCACGTTATCGCCCGGTGCCGCCCCATGCGGCGCCGCGAAGCCGTGCGCCTGGCGGCTCGCCGGCCTCGTGCTGCTGGCGCTCGCGGGGTGCTCGTCGCTGCCCAAGGTACAGGTGGATACCCTGGCCATTGCCGTCTCCACGCAAGCGAATCAGGACACGCCCATTGCCGTCGACGCCGTGCTCGTGCGCAATCCGCAACTGCTCGACGCCTTGCTCGGCTTGCCATCGGCCAAGTGGTTCGCGCAGCGCGACCAATGGCGGCGCGATCACCCGGAGGACATCACGGTCGTGTCGTTCGAAGTCGTGCCGGGGCAGCAGATCGCGGCGGCGCCTTTTCCGTTTGGCGGCAAGCGCGGCGCCGGCGTGGTGGTGTTCGCGGACTATCAGACACCGGGTGCGCACCGCGTAAGGCTGGACACGGGTCCCGCTCACGCGCTGCTGCTGCTCGGCGACCAGGATTTGAGCGTGCAGGCCGCACGCTGAACCACGAATCGCTTAGTTATAGAAAGTAAATACACCATGCGCACTTCGTTTCCCGATCCAGTCTGCTGGTTCGACGGCATGCCGTTGCTGCCGCAGCATTTCCAGACCCAGGCCCTGCACGCGGCGGGGCATGCCGCGCTGCTGGCCGGCGCCGCGCGCGCGCACTACTGGGGCGTGCTCTCGCTCGAACACGACGCCGCGGGGCTCGCCCAGGGGCTCGTGCGCATCAGCGCGCTGGAGGCGATTCTGGCCGATGGCCTCGCCATTCGCCACACGCCGAACGACCCGGTGCTCGAGATCGACGTGAGCCGCGCATTCAGCGAGCCTGACATGGAGGTCACGATCTATCTCGCCGTGCCGCCGCTTTATCGCGGCGGCCAGCTCGATCCCCAGGCCGGCCGCTACACGCAACGCGAAAGCCCGGACGTGCCGGATCTCGTCTCGGGCGGCGAGCCTGCCTCGATCACGACGTGGTCGCCGCGTCTGCATCTGATGACCGATCTCGGGCGGCACGAATTCGACCGCTTGCCGCTCATGCGCGTGAGGCAACAGGGCGGCGGCGTGGCGATTGCGGACTATGCGCCGCCTTGCCCGTTCGTGCGCGCCGACTCGGCGCTCGGCCAGCGCGTGATGCGCCTCGTGATGCGCGTGCGCGAAAAGTGCGTCTTCCTGGCCGGGCGTCTGCAGGCGGCGCAGCGCGCGGAAGAGCGCGATGATGCCGCGCAGATCGAGCGCCAGCTTTGCGCACTCTGGAGCCGCCTGCCGGAGGTGGAGGCGACGCTCGTTTCCGGCATCGCCCATCCTGCCGAGCTTTATCGCGTCGTCGCGGGCATGACGGGCGCGCTCGCGGCGCTGCGCCCCGCGCGCGGCGTGCCTGCGTTCGCGACGTTCGATTACATGGCGCTGCTCGCGTCGTTCGATCCGCTTCTCGAATGGGCGGACGAAGCGCTTTCGACGATACGCCAGGGCTATCGCGTGCGCGCGTTCACGGAAGAGGGCGGCAGCTTCTGGATCGCGCCGCCGTTCGAAAGCGGCGGCAGCGTGGCGCGCGAACTGGTGATCGGTCTGCGCATGCCGCCCGACGCCGGCGAGCACGACTCCAGCGTGTGGCTCGATCATGCCGTCGTCGCATCGCGCCCCTACATGCCGACGCTCACGCGCCAGCGCATGCGCGGCCTTACGCGCCGGCGCCTGGCGCGCGAGGAGCGCGCCGCTTACGCCACGGGCGACGACACGACGCTCTTCGCGGTGGCCGTGGAGGACGCCTGGTTCGACCGCGCGCAGCCGTTGTGCATCGAAGTCCGCACGACGGTGCCGGGCCGCGCGCCCTGGGCCGTGCAGCTCTTCACGCCGACCGGCGACTCGGCGGACGACCCTGCCAACGCGGGAGCCAGCCATGCTTGATGCCAGCGACAACAGCGACGAGCGCCTGCCGCTCCTGCGCGCGTTCGTCGTGGCGTTCGCGTTTGCGGAGAACGCGCGCGTGCGCGTGGTCGCGCAGGCTGCGAGCGCCGCGAACGCACAGACGCCCGCCGATCCCCAGCGCGAGGCCGATGCGCTCGCCACGCAGCTGCAGGCCGCCACGCGCAAGCTCGCGCGCGACGCGATGGCATGGACCGGCGCGGCCGGCGAAGCCGACATCGCCGCCGCGCAGTACGCCTATGTCGCGCTGCTCGACGAGCTGCTGCTCTTTTCGGCGTGGACGGGCGCCAGCGCATGGGAAACGTATCCGCTCGAAGCCCGCATCTTCAGCACGCGCGCGGCGGGCGAGCGCATTCCGGCCGCCATCGAAAACCTGCTCGCGCAGCGCGA
>DATBXG010000482.1:0-8553 GCA_036514415.1 Paraburkholderia sp. | reverse complement strand
AGGCTGCCGTTCACGACGAATGCGCCGCTCATCGAAGCCGCCGCATTGGCCGCCGCGAGGCCGAGGAGATTGGCGTCCTCGTCGGTGCGCTCGCCGTAGCGCTCGGCAAACGCGCGGCTGGTGGCAGCGCTCTGCGCGACGATGACGACGAAGCACGACGCCGCCACTTGCAGCAGATCGATCATCTGGAACCAGCCCACGGCGGGAAAACTCATGCGTGGCAAGCCGCCCTGCACCGGGCCGATCACCGAAATTCCGCGACCCGCGAAGTTCAGCATGGCGCTCGCCGCGATGCTCCCCACCACGGCGACGAGCGGCACCGGCCAGCGCGGCCGGAATTTCTTGAAGACCAGAATCGCGCTCACGACGCCCAAAGCAATGCCAAGCGTCGGCCAGTGAATCATGCCCAACTGCGTGACGATCTGCTTGATCTGAAGGACCGTGCGGCGCGAATTGACAGTAATGCCAAGCATGTCGCCGAGCATCGCCACGCCCACCTGCACTCCCACGCCCGTGAGAAAACCCACGAGGACGGTTCGCGAAAGAAAGTCCGCGAGAAAGCCGAGACGAAACACGCGTGCGATCAACAGCATCACGGCCGTGAGCAAGGCGGTCATGCCCGCGAGCGCGACATACTCTGCGCTCGAAGGCGCCGCCATGGTCGTGAGGCGGCTCGCGAAAATGGTGGCCGTGGCGGAATCGGCGGCGACCACGAGATGACGCGACGCGCCAAAGAGCGCGAATGCAACGAGCGGCAGAAAGCCCGTGTACAGACCGGTTACCGCAGGCATGCCCGCGATGCGCGCGTAGCCAAGCAATTGCGGCACGTTCATCGAGGCAAGCTGCACGCCGGCGAGCGCATCGCGCAATGCAGACGTGCGAGAAAGCGGCCGCACGCCGCGAAACAGTTCAAACGCCATTACGCCATCCTTTCGAAATCCGCCTCTACGGGCGGTGTCTTTTTAACTGCGGGTTCACAGGCGCAGTATGTTAGCGCGCATGGGCGCCACAGTATGTGCTCGATTGCAACGTCGTTGCACGCGCATCAATGAAAGAGGCCAGCCCGCAGGCTGGCCTCATGACTTATGCGCTCAATCGCGTCACGCAGCGAGTTGGCTATACCCGGATCGGCGGCGGCATATAACGGCATTCGTAGCGTTTTCGGACCGTGCCGTTCTCGTCCACGCTTTCGAGGAACACGTCGAATTGCCAGAGGCGCGCCATGTGGCGCAGCACTTCGTCGCTGTCGCCCGAAAGATGGCGATTGTCGCTCATGAAGTGACGCAGCGTGAGGCTGCGATCGCCGCGCGTGTTCACCGACCACACCTGGATGTTCGGCTCGCGGTGATGCATGTCGTACTGGCGCGAGAGCGCCTGGCGCACGTACTGGTAGCCGCTTTCGTCATGGATGGCCGAGACTTCGAGCGCGTCGCGCATGTCGTCGTCGAGCACCGAAAAGAGCCGCATTTCGCGGATCAGATGCGGTGACAGATATTGCGCGACGAAACTTTCGTCCTTGAAGTTGCGCATCGCGTAGTGAAGCGCTTTGAGCCACGGACTGCCGGCCAGCTCGGGGAACCACTTGCGGTCCTCCTCCGTGGGGTTCTCGCAGATGCGGCGGATGTCGCTCATCATCGAGAACCCGAGCGCATACGGATTGATGCCGCTGTAATACGGCTTCGTCACCGGCGGCTGGTAGATCACGTTGCTGTGCGAGTGCAGGAACTCCATCATGAAGCCGTCTTCGAGCTTGCCCTGCGCATAGAGCGTGTTGAGCAGCGTGTAATGCCAGAACGTGGCCCAGCCTTCGTTCATGACCTGGGTTTGCCGCTGCGGGTAGAAGTACTGCCCGATCTTGCGCACGATGCGAATCACCTCGCGCTCCCACGGCTCGAGCAGCGGCGAGTTCTTCTCGGCGAAATACAACAGGTTTTCCTGCGGCTCGGGCGGAAAGCGCTCGTCGATTTCCGCGGTAATGGGCATTTGCTGCTTGGGCAGCGTGCGCCACAGCTCATTGACCTGGGCCTGCAGATAAGCCTCGCGTTCCCGGCGCAGCGCGGCCTCGCGTTCGAGCGAGAGCTTTTGCGGCCGCTTGTAGCGGTCCACGCCGTAGTTCATGAGCGCGTGGCACGAATCGAGCAGCTCTTCCACGCGGTCGAGACCATAGCGCTCCTCGCATTCGGCGATGTAGTTCTTCGCGTAGACGAGGTAATCGATGATGGCGTGCGCGTCCGTCCATAAACGGAACAGATAGTTGCCCTTGAAGAACGAGTTGTGCCCGTATGCGGCGTGCGCGATCACGAGCGCCTGCATCGTCATGGTGTTCTCTTCCATGAGGTACGCGATACAGGGATTCGAGTTGATGACGATTTCGTAGGCGAGACCCATCTGGCCTCGGCGGTAGCTCTTCTCGGTCGAGAGAAAGTGCTTGCCGAACGACCAGTGGCGATAGTTCACAGGCATGCCGACGGACGCATAGGCATCCATCATCTGCTCGGCGCTGATCAGTTCGAGCTGAATGGGGTAGACATCCAGTTCATATTGCTCTGCAACATGCGAGATGTGTGTGTCGTACTCCTCGATGAGTTCGAAGGTCCAGTCGGATGGGCACGGCAACGGCCGTTTGTCGGCTACGTTCATTTGCACTTCCCTTTGCTGGGCGAGCCCATGCTCCTTGTGGCGAGCAGCCCCGGCGGCAGGTTCGGGCGCTGCGGCGTCTTCGCGATGGTCGAGATTGCGCTCGCCTTCGTGTTTGCCATGATGCCCTTTTTCGTGACCGCTCGTCTTCCGGCGCTCCGGCTGGTAGCCGCGCGCCTCATTGTGCAGGTGGCGTGTCGTCATGAATGCTCCACCTGTTTTTCAAACAGCTCCCGGAACACCGGATAGATGTCCGCCGCGGTGTCGACCTTCTTCATCGCCAGATGCGGTTCGGTAAGTGCGAGCTGCGCATATTCGAGCCAGAGGTTCTGCTCCTCCGGCGTAACCTGAATATACGCAAAATAGCGCACCTGAGGCAGGATGTCATCCGCGAGCATCTTGCGGCACTTGGGTGAATCATCAGTCCAATTGTCGCCGTCCGAAGCCTGTGCGCCGTAGATGTTCCAGTCGCTGGGCGAATAACGGTCCTCGATCACTTTTTTCATCAGTTCCAGCGCGCTCGACACGACCGTGCCGCCGCTTTCGGTGGAATGAAAGAAGGTGTCCTCGTCCACTTCCTCGGCACGCGTATGGTGGCGAATGAAGACCACCTCGATTTTCTCGTAATTGCGCTTGAGGAACAGGTACAGGAGGATGAAGAAGCGCTTGGAGAGATCCTTGCGCTGCTCGTCCATCGAGCCCGACACGTCCATCAGGCAGAACATCACGGCCTGGCTCGATGGTTGCGGCTGCTTCACGCGATTCACGTAACGCAGATCGAACGGGTCGATGAACGGAATGCGCCAGATGCGCCCGCGCAGATGATGAATCTGCTCTTCGAGCAACGCGATCTCTTCGCGCCGGTCGGCCGGGTCGGTCTTGAGCGCTTCGAGTTGCTCTTCGAGGTCGTGCAGTTCGTTGACGAGCGGCGCACCGAGCGCAATGCGCCGGCCCAGCGCGCTGCGCAGCGACCGTACGACGTCGATGTTGTTCGGGGTGCCCTCGGCGGCCCATCCCGCGCGGATGCTCTTCCACGTGGGCACCGCCATCAGATGGGTTTTGACGAGGCGCGGCAGTTCGAGGTCGTCGAAGAAGTACTGCATGAATTCTTCGCGCGAGAGCTCGAACACGAAGTCGTCCTGACCTTCGCCCTCGTTGCTCGCCTGGCTGCCGCCACCGCCTCCGCCGCCCTGCGGGCGCGGAATGCGGTCGCCGCGGATGTAGTCCTCGTTGCCGGGGTGAACCATTTCGCGTTTGCCGCCGGGACCGTGCCGGAACGAGGGCTCGGCGATGTCCTTGCGCGGAATGGTGATGCTCTGGTTGTTCTGTATGTCCTTGATGCTGCGGTCACGCACCGCTTCCGAGACGGCGTGACGAATATAGTTCTTCACGCGGCGCAAAAAGCGCTCGCGATTAGCAATGCTCTTGTTCTTGCCGGCCAGCCTGCGGTCGATGATTTGATGAAGCACATCCAGTCTCCCGCTCCAGTTTCGAATGGGCGAGGTGCGCAGTGTTCATTGCCGCGTCTGCCATCGTGCGTGCCGCGTTCATCCGCTCATGGCCACGCAGCCTGCGCCCCGCCGGAGGTCCTGGTGCGCCGCCGCAAATGCATGGGCACGGCGGCGGCGCGTTCGGACGGTAAAGCCACTTCGTTCACGACGACTTGCGCACGCGCAGATACCAGTCGCACAGCAACCGGACCTGCTTCGGCGTATAGCCCTTCGCCACCATGCGGTTGACGAAGTCTTCGTGCTTGCGCTGCTCTTCCGCCGATCCTTTCGCATTGAACGAGATAACCGGCAAAAGTTCTTCCGTGTTGGAGAACATCTTCTTTTCGATCACCACGCGCAGCTTCTCGTAGCTGATCCACGCCGGATTCTTGCCGGCATTGGCCGCGCGCGCGCGCAGCACGAAGTTCACGATCTCGTTGCGGAAGTCCTTCGGGTTGCTGATGCCCGCTGGCTTCTCGATCTTCTCCAGTTCGGCGTTCAACGCCGCGCGGTCGAAGCTCTCGCCCGTGTCGTGGTCGCGGAACTCCTGGTCCTGAATCCAGAAGTCGGCGTACGTGACATAGCGGTCGAAGATGTTCTGCCCGTATTCGGAATACGATTCGAGGTAAGCGGTCTGGATCTCCTTGCCGATGAACTCGGCATAGCGCGACGCCAATACGTCCTTCACGAACGACAGGTACTTCTGCTCGGTTTCCGGCGGGAATTGCTCACGCTCGATCTGCTGTTCGAGCACGTACATGAGGTGCACCGGATTCGCGGCCACTTCGGTCGAATCGAAGTTGAAGACGCGCGAGAGGATCTTGAACGCGAAACGCGTGGAGACCCCGGCCATGCCCTCGTCGACGCCCGCGAAATCACGGTACTCCTGATACGACTTGGCCTTCGGATCGGTGTCCTTGAGATTCTCGCCGTCGTACACCTGCATCTTCGAGAAGAGACTGGAGTTCTCAGGCTCCTGCAGGCGCGTGAGCACCGAGAACTGCGACATCATCTTGAGCGTGCCCGGCGCGCACACCGACTCCGCAAGCGACGAATTGCGCAGCAGCTTCTCGTAAATCTTCATCTCTTCCGAGTAGCGCAGGCAGTACGGCACCTTCACCACGAAGATACGATCGAGCAGCGCCTCGTTGTTGCGGTTGTTGCGGAAGGCCTTCCACTCCGATTCGTTCGAGTGCGCGAGGATGATGCCGTTGAACGGAATCGCGCCGAATCCTTCGGTGCCCTTGAAGTTGCCTTCCTGGGTGGCCGTGAGCAGCGGGTGCAGCACCTTGATCGGCGCCTTGAACATTTCGACGAATTCGAGCAGGCCCTGGTTCGCGAGGCACAGGCCGCCGGAGTAGCTGTATGCATCGGCATCGTCCTGCGCGTATTGCTCGAGCTTGCGAATATCGACCTTGCCGACGAGCGACGAGATGTCCTGATTGTTCTCGTCGCCAGGCTCGGTCTTCGCAATGCCGATCTGCCGCAGGATGGATGGATAGCGGCGCACCACACGGAACTTGCGGATGTCGCCGTTGTACTCATGCAGCCGCTTCACCGCCCACGGGCTCAGGATGCTCTTGAGGTAGCGGCGTGGAATGCCGTATTGCTCTTCGAGAATGGGACCGTCTTCGTCGTAGTCGAAGAGGCCGAGGGGCGACTCGTTCACGGGCGAGCCCTTGATCGAGTAGAACGGTACGCGCTCCATGAGCTGCTTCAGACGCTCGGCGATGGAAGACTTGCCGCCGCCCACCGGACCGAGCAGATAGAGAATCTGCTTCTTCTCTTCGAGTCCTTGCGCCGCATGGCGGAAGTACGCGACGACCTGCTCGATCACGTCTTCCATGCCATAGAACTCGCGAAATGCGGGATAAACCTTGATGACCTTGTTCGCAAAGATGCGCGACAGGCGCGGATCGTTGCGGGTGTCGATCTGTTCGGGTTCGCCGATTGCCGTCAGCATGCGCTCGCCAGCCGTGGCGTACGCATTGGGATCTTCCTTGCAGAGCGCGAGATACTCCTCGAGCGAGAACTCCTCCTCTCGCGTTTTTTCGAAGCGGGTCGCGAAGCTGCTGTAGATATCCATGCTACCTCCTCGCCAAGATCTGCGACCGATGTCGTGCGCGGCGCGCTATTCGGAAACGACATCGCTCAAATTCATCCTAAACCCTTTTGAAATTTTTCGCACCGTTAAATCGCGCCTGATGTGCCCTGCAAAGCTAAGCATTATTGAGCGCTTGGAGGACGCCAGACAACGACTTACAATGATCTTCCCCACTGGTGCAAATTTCAGACCGGGGTCCCGCTCCTTCTCACATCTCGTGCCCACGCGTCGTCCAGATCTGGTCCAGATTCGTCGGGCAACGCCTTCGCTGCAACACAGCGCGTGCTACAGCGTTTCGCCAGTTTTTTGACCTGGTTTCCGCCATGTCATGCGCTCTGCGCGGCGCTACGGTATACGCAGCGTTTCTTCATCAAACGCATCAGCACAGCGTCGGTGCACAACCGCTCGTTACGATTTGTTCGCACGCTCGCATGGCACGTTGCCGCGCACATGTTGTGAGCACGCGTCAATGCGATTTTTTTCCTGTTCTACGCGCCGATTTCGCCCGCGTCGGTGACCTGCCGCGCATTCGACGGCATGCCCGAACCGGCGCTGACGGCTGCTGTTCAGGGTAGTGGTTTTCCCGCTCCAAAAACGCACGACTTGCAAGCACGCCGCGACGACGACGCGCGTGACGAGTTGCCAGGTTTACACCCACGCGCCGCGTGATGCGCACAAAAAAATAAAGCCGCCACGCAAAGCGCGGCGGCCGTTGGTTGCGGCAAATATGACAGGTGCGGCAAGTGTGACAAGCGTGGCGTCACCACGCTTGTGTGACAGCAGGGAATGAGGCGCGCATCTGTTACATGTCGCGCACCTCATGCGCGGCAGACGAACTAGACGAACTCGACTTCGACTTCCCCCAACCCGTCGATGTGGCCGTGCAGGAGCCCGGGGCTATCGATGCGGTGCGCACCCACATAGGTGCCGGTCGTAATGGTCCACTCGGGTTCGATCGTGATGCCCATCGCTGCGCAATGATTGACGAACCAGACGAGCAGTTCGCGCGGGTCGCCGGCAGGGTTGCCCGGAACTTCGGGCACGAGCGAGACGCCGTCGAACGTCAGTTCGAGTTCCGGTGCGACGAAATCGAGCGCGCGGGCCAGCGCTGGGTACGGCAGCGCATGGCCGGTCACGAGTGCGCCGTTGTTCTGCGCGTCGGCGAGCTGGGCGAGCGGCGCGACATTGGGCCATTGCGCGAAACGGCTGTCGACGATCTCGATGGCCGGCAGGATCTGGGCGACGCGGGCGAGCACCTCGTCGCGCGCGTAAGCCTCGGCGCGCGGGGCGATCGGCTCCGAAAAACGAAAGGCGATTTCCAGCTCCACCAGCACGCGGAAGAACAGGCGGCGCTCGAGCCGCGCCGGTGAGGCATGGACGACCGGCGCCGGGATGGGCGCGCCCGAGGCCGGGCCGCCCGGCGCGCGGGCGCCGACCTTCCAGCCGCCTGTCGTGGTTTCGAGCCCGGCCAGCACCTTCTGCTGGATCGCGTAAGCCGTGGCCGCGTCCGGCGGCACGCGCTCGGGTTCCAGGGTTTCGATCAGATGATGATGCCGGCGCGCAGTCACGAGGCGTTGCGCGAGATCGTCATGCGTCATGTCGGGTTCCTTGTTTGTGCTGTCATGCGGCGCCGGCGCTCAAGGCCGGCGCAATCAGTCCTGCGTGGCGCAGTGCGTCCTTCCTTGCCCTGCGGCGCGGGTCCATCGCTACCATCGCTTCCCCGGCGCCACTCCGTCAGGGTCGCGCTCGCGCACGTGGGCAGGCTCGACCGCCCCGCCCCACGCGATGCCGCTGACGAGCGCCGCTGGGCGCCGCAGTGTAGCGCGCCGACCCGGCCGCGCAAATGACACGGCTGACAATGTACCGTAATGGCGCGCGCGTGGCGCACCCGGGGGCCATTCGGCGGGGTCAAAGACACAAAAAAGCCGCTGCGTCGCAGCGGCTGGCTGGCCGGCGCGGCAGCCTCATGCGCCGCGCACTTTGGGCTCGAAAGGAGCCCGGAAGGAACTCAGAACGTCTCCCAGTCGCCGTTCGAGCCGGCGCCGGCCGGCACAGCGCTCGTCGATGCCGTTGCGACGCCGGCTGGGCGGGCAACCGGCTGGGCGGCAGCAGAAGCACGCCGCGATGGGCGCTTTGCCAGTGCGGCTGAAGCGCTCGAAGCTGCGCCTGCGGAAACCGGGCGTGAAGCTGCGCGCGAAGCCGGGCGTGAAACTGCGCGCGAAGCAGCAGCGGACGGCGTTGCCCCCCGGCCCCCTTGCGCCGGCTGAATCGGCGCCGCGGCGCCCGCTGCGTCGTCGAGGTTGAACACCGCGACAGCCGCGC